>DATHTZ010000048.1:0-11738 GCA_035462675.1 Nitrospiraceae bacterium
ATCCCGAGGAGCTGAACCGGTGGGCGCCGAAGCTCGTCGAGGTCTTGCAGACGCTTCCCGAGCTGCGCGACGTGAGCAGCGATCAACAGGACCAGGGGTTGGCGTCCATGCTCGTCATCGACCGCAACACAGCGTCGCGCATGGGCATCACCCCGCAAGTCATTGTCGATACGCTGTACGACGCGTTCGGCCAGCGGCAAGTGTCCACGATGTTTACCCAGTTGAATCAGTATCGTGTCGTGCTGGAAGTAATGCCTGAGTTTCAGCAGGGTCCGCGGGCGTTGCAGTTTCTCGATGTCCGGTCCCTCAGCGGAGGCCAGGTGCCCTTGAATGTGTTCACCCAGGTGGCGGAAACAACTACCCCGCTTGTGGTGAGCCGTCAGGGGCAATTCCCCGCCGTCACGCTCTCGTTCAATCTCGCGCCGGGCGGCTCACTCGGCGACGCAGTAGACGCGATCGAGCGGACCACTCAGGAAATCGACTTGCCGCCCAGCATCCGGGGAAGCTTTCAGGGCACCGCTCAAGCTTTCCAGGCCTCGCTGGAAAACCAGCCGTGGCTGATTCTGGCCGCGCTGATCACCGTCTACATCGTGCTCGGGGTTCTGTACGAGAGCTATATCCATCCCCTGACGATCCTTTCCACGCTGCCGTCCGCGGGAGTCGGGGCACTACTCGCGCTGATGCTCTTCCGGACTGAGTTCAGCGTGATCGCGCTGATCGGCATCATTCTCTTAATCGGCATCGTCAAAAAGAACGCCATTATGATGATCGACTTTGCGCTGGAGGCGGAGCGCAAGGAAGGCAAACGGCCGGAGGAGGCGATCTATGAGGCCTGCCTGCTCCGGTTCCGACCGATCATGATGACGACGATGGCGGCCTTGCTTGGCGCGTTGCCGCTGGCCATGAGTATGGGTGTCGGATCGGAATTGCGGCGACCGCTCGGCATTGCCATCGTGGGCGGCTTGATCGTCAGCCAAATGCTGACGCTCTATACGACACCGGTGGTGTACCTCGCGTTCGACCGATTGGCGCGACGGATAGGGGAGCGCCGATCCCCGACAGCGGGTCACGAAGCCATCGAAACGGGCTCGGCATGAACATCTCGGCCACATTCATCCATAGGCCGGTCGCCACCACGTTGTTGACGATCGGAGTCACGCTCGTCGGGGTCGTCGCCTTTCAGTTTCTTCCCGTGGCCGCTCTCCCGGAAGTAGAATTTCCGACGATCAACGTCTCGGCGAATCTGCCGGGCGCCAGCCCCGAGACCATGGCCACCTCGGTCGCGGCCCCGCTGGAGCGCCAGTTCACGCGCATCGCGGGCGTGACCGAGATGACCTCCAACAGCACACTCGGATCCACGAGCGTCACCCTGCAGTTTGAGCTGAGCCGCGATATCGACGGTGCCGCCCGTGACGTTCAAGCGGCGATCAACGCGGCGCGCGCCGACCTCCCGGCGATTCTTCCGAGCAGTCCCAAGTATCGCAAGGTCAATCCGGCCGACGCCCCTGTGCTGATCCTCGCCGTGACCTCGGAGATCGTCGGCCGGGGCAAGATGTACGACGCCGCGTCCAGCATTCTGCAACAGAAACTCTCACAGGTTGAGGGGGTGGGGCAGGTGAACGTGGGAGGCGGTTCGCTCCCGGCTGTCCGCGTCGATCTCAATCCCACTGCGCTGAACAAGTATGGAATCGGGCTGGGGGACGTCCGCAGAATGCTGAGCAGCACCAACGTGAACCGGCCGAAAGGTCAGCTGACGGACGGAACCCGCACCTGGGAGATTAGGTCCAATGATCAACTCCATACCGCAGAGGACTACCTGCCTTTGGTTGTGGCTTACCGGGAAGGCCGGGCGGTGCAGTTGTCTGACGTCGCGACCGTCGAAAATTCGGTCGAAGATCTGCGGGCGACGGGAATGGCGAATGGCAAGCCGGCGGTGCTCGTCCTCATTTTTCGGCAGCCGGGAGCGAACATCATCGAGACGGTGGATCGGGTCCGCGCGCTGCTCCCACAACTGGAGGCCTCCATTCCCGGCAGCATGACGCTCTCGGTCGTGATGGACAGGACGCCGGTCATCCGTGCCTCGCTGCACGACGTTGAACGGACCCTTGCCATTTCCGTGGCCCTCGTCATCCTGGTGGTGTTCATGTTCCTGCGGAGCGCGCGGGCGACCCTCATCCCCATCGTCGCGGTGCCGGTCTCGCTGATCTCGACGTTCGGCGTCATGTACCTTTGCGGGTACAGCTTGGACAATCTCTCGCTCATGGCGCTCACGATCGCGACCGGCTTCGTCGTGGACGACGCGATCGTCGTCCTGGAGAATATCAGCCGGTACCGGGAACAAGGGATCCCACCGCTTCAGGCGGCATTGCGCGGAGCGAAAGAAATTACCTTCACGGTCCTCTCGATGAGCCTCTCGCTCGTGGCGGTGTTCCTCCCTATCTTATTGATGGGTGGAATGGTCGGGCGTCTGTTCCGCGAATTTGCGGTGACGCTCTCCGTGGCTATCATCGTCTCGCTCTTCGTGTCGCTCACCACGACGCCCATGATGTGTGCCCTCCTGCTGAAACCGGAACAGCGCACAGCCCATGGTTGGTGGTACCGGATGAACGAGCGATTCTTCGAACGGATGCGCGGCGGCTACGCGACAAGCCTGACCTGGGTACTGCGACATCCGCGCAGCATGCTGGCTGTGACTCTGGCCACCATGGGTGTCAGCATCTACCTTTACGTCATCGTTCCAAAAGGGTTTTTCCCACAGCAGGACACCGGTCGTCTCAGCGGCAACATCCAGGCTTCGCAGGATATTTCATATCAAGCCATGCGCCAGAAGCTTATCGAGGTGGTGGGGATCATCCAGAGCGATCCTGCCGTAGAGAATGTGATGGGGTTCACCGGGGGCGGGGGAGGAAGTACGACCAATACCGGGCGTATGTTCATCTCCTTGAAGCCGCTCGAAGAACGGCACCTCAGCGCCGATCAAGTGATCGTCAGGCTGCGCGGCAAACTTGCCAAGGTGCCGGGCGCGCCGACCTATCTGCAGGCGGTCCAGGATTTGCGGATCGGCGGGCGTGTCAGCAGCTCTCAATATCAGTACACCCTGCAGAGCGTCGATCTGGCTGAACTCAGTACCTGGGCGCCGAAGGTCGAGCGCCAGTTGCGCACCCTGCCGGAGATCGTGGACGTAAACAGCGATCAGCAGGACAAGGGCCTGCAATCGTTGGTCGTATTCGACCGGAGTACCGCCTCGCGGCTGGGCCTCAGCCCGCAGCTCATCGACGACACCCTCTACGATGCCTTCGGCCAGCGACAGGTCTCGATCATGTATACCCCGCTCAACCAATATCACGTCGTCATGGAAGTGGCGCCGCAGTTTTGGCAGAGTTCCGCCGCGCTGAATGATATCTATGTGCGGTCGCCGGCGGGCATGCAGGTGCCGTTGAGTACGGTGGCACACTATGAACCCACCTCAACGCTCTTATCCGTCAACCACCAGGGGCAGTTTCCGGGCATCACCCTGTCGTTCAATATGGCGCCGAGTGTTTCGCTCAGTGAGGCCGTGCAGGCGATTGAGAAATCCATGCGGGGCATCGGCCTGCCGGGCGACATCCGGGGCAGTTTCCAGGGAACGGCCAAAGCCTTCCAGGCCTCGTTGGAGAATCAGCCGCTGCTGATCCTCGCGGCATTAATCACGGTGTATATTGTGCTTGGGATTCTCTATGAGAGCTACATTCACCCGCTCACGATTCTGTCCACGATACCGTCCGCAGGAGTCGGCGCATTGCTCGCGCTGCTCCTTTTCAAGACGGAGCTGAGCATGATCGCGTTGATCGGCATTATTCTGCTGATCGGGATTGTGAAGAAGAATGCCATTATGATGATCGACTTTGCTTTGGAGGCGGAGCGGAAGGAAGGGAAACCGCCGGAGGAAGCGATCTATGACGCCTGTCTGATGCGCTTCCGGCCGATCATGATGACCACGATGGCGGCGTTGCTGGGGGCGCTCCCTCTGGCACTCGGGTCGGGGGTGGGATCGGAGCTACGGCGGCCGCTCGGTATTGCGATCGTCGGTGGCCTGCTCGTCAGCCAACTGCTGACGCTGTACACGACACCGGTCGTCTATCTCTACCTAGACCGTGTAAGACTGCGGTTCCGCTCCTCAACTCACACGAAGTTCGTGGAGCAGGGTCAGACTTCCTGATTGATCTGTTGAACGAAGGAGCCTGCATGGACACGGCAGGTCACTCAACGACCCCTGATCCGGCAACGCCACTGGCGCCCCCTCGACAAGAGAGTGCGATCACGAATCCATACGGTTTCCTGTCACCTGCTCTGCTCGAAGGGCGTCATCATTTCTTGAACACACGACCGATTGTAAGGAGGTCTGTATGAAACGTGGCCGTCCTCCCAAGGCATACCGATGGTCCTGGCTTGTCGCCTGCCTGGCGCTGGTAGTTTGGGTGGGAACTCCATGGACTCTCGCAGCAGCCTTGGTCACGCAGGAAGAAATGAACAGCGTGCGAGTCTACAAGCAGTTGGCGAACGCGACCGTCCTTGTCTCTTCAGCGTATGTCAGCACCCATCACATCGTACAGGCATCGGGAAAAGGACTCGGGGCAGGTGTGCTGATTGATGAGCAGGGCTCGATCGTGACCAACGCCCATGTTGTGGACGGGGCCGCCAATATCACGGTGACGTTGCACGATGGGACTCGTCTCCCGGCAGAGCTGATCGGAAGCGATCCGCAATCGGATATCGCACTGCTCCATGTGATGCTCCCTAAGGGACCGCATGCCCCTGCCCAACTGGGCGATTCCGACAAGCTGGAAATCGGCCAGAAAGTTCTGGCAATCGGACACCCCTTCGGGTTGGGCTATGCGTTTTCGACGGGCATTGTGAGCGGATTCGGCAGACTGCTGGAGACCAAACAGGAAATGTTCCAAGAACGAGTCATTCAGACCACGACCCCGTTTAATCCCGGCAATAGTGGCGGACCGCTGGTCGACTCCGATGATCGTGTGGTCGGGATCAACTCGTCAATCTTGATGGGAGCGCAGAACATCGGGTTCGCCATTCCGATCAATACGGTCAAGTCCATCGTGACTGAACTGCGGACGAATGGTCGCGTGGTCCGTCCTTGGTTGGGCATCAAAGGGAAGTTAGTGACCGATGAAGTGCGGAATCTGATTGCGCTTCCCCTTGTAAGCGGGTTGCTTATCATCGATGTGGAAGACGGGAGCCCGGCCCAGACAATCGGGCTCCGTGCCGGCAACCTGGATGTGACCATTGAAGGTGAGCCGTGGATCTTGGGGGGCGATATCCTCGTCGCGGTCGATGGGCAGGACGTGAAGAGCAGCGAGCAATATGCCAAGGTGCTTCGGCCACTGAAGGCCAAGCAAACCATTGAGCTGACACTGTTTCGAGACGGCACAAGGCGCACTCTCACGGTTACGTTGGGAGAACGCCCGACTCTGTCCAATCCTTCACAGCATCCCAAGATCGAAGTGCCTCCGCTCATACCACAAACGTTTCCGTTGACCCAGTTCTGAAGTTGCCTAACTAGAAAGGCGACTCGAGTGTCCTGAAGGTTGCACGCCAATTGTGCGAAGAAGGATATAATGAAGACCACATTTGCATGGATCCACTCATACGGATATATCACAGTTTTTCTTCTGGTGATGTTGGGGATTGTCGGCATCCCGATTCCAGATGAAGCCGTACTCCTGTTGTCGGCCATCTGAGAGTCCAGGGCGATTGAGGTTACCCTGCCGAATGGCGCTCTGCAAGGAAACGCATTGATGCTCGAACTTCTGATCAATGTTTCACTCACGCAGCGATTCTTGGTCTGCTTCGCCGGGCTCGTGCTGAGGTGCAGCGGCCTCTACGCGTTTCGCCATGTTGTACGTTGTTCCACTAGCAGGCTGTTGACAAAGTCCGCCAACGGCGTTCTCGCGGTGCTCAGAGGCTCAACGTACGGCAGAGAGTACGATTCGCCTCTTCGCTTGCTGCGGCCTTGTTGGACGGCCTTTCTGAACAGCCTGCGAGGACTTCTGGAAGAGTCTGTGACGTCTAAACCTTCATGCTTTCGATGTGCTCAAGTAGTTTGTCGACAGCCTGTTAGGCAACTGGGTTCAGCATGAACATTTCGCTAGAGAAGAAAATCGGGGTGGGCTTCGTAGCCGTACTCGTTCTGCTGCTTGGAATCGGGTTCGCCTATTATTGGAGTACGACCTACCTCATAAGTCGTGAAGTTCGGGTCGCGCAAACCCATCAGGTGCGGGAAACGATCGAGCGCCTGCTTTACCTGATGGAAGAAATAGAAGACAAGCAAGTGCTTGATCTTTTGACCGGTGAGCACCAGTACCTGCCATCGCATTCCGAGATGGTCCGCAACATAGAAGAAACGCTGCGCAACCTTACTGACATGACTCGGGATAGTCATATCCAGCAAGAACAGCTACTTGCCTTGCGTCGTCTGATCAATCTGAGAGTCGCACAGCTTAACGAAGGGATCGACTTAAGGGATCGTGGAAAGATTGATGTGAATGAGCAGATAGCCCGTCAACACGTCGGCAAAGCTACCATGGACAAACTCCTCAAGGTGCTCCGTGAAATGCAGGCGCAGGAGCAGGTTCTGCTGACCAACTGGTTGAAGCAGGCAGACGGAGCGGCGTCGTTCACGCTGTCGTTGGTTGTGGGCGGAACGTTCTTGACCATGGTACTTGCTCTCGGGGGAGGAGGGCGGATCTTATATGACCTGTCCAAGCGTAGGCAGGCCGAGAGAGACGTGCTTGCCGGCCGAGCCCGGGAAGCATTGATTTTGCGTGCCGTGCCTGTTGTGATGTACTCTGCAAAACCCTCTGGGGACTTTGGTGCATTGTGGGTGAGTGAGAATATCGAGGCGGTGACCGGTTATTCTCCACGTTTCTTTTTGGATGATTCATCTCTCTGGATGTCAAGACTGCATCCCCAGGACCATGAAAAAACCCTGAAGGGATTTGAAATGCTACTGCACGATGGCACACTGGCAGTGGAATACCGCTGGCAAATACGCAGTGGCGAGTATCGCTGGTTCAGGGACGAGGCGGTGTTGATTAGGCGATCAGACGGAACCCCACAGGAAGTCGTCGGCCTCTGGACCGACGTCACCACACGAAAGCAAGCGAGTGAATTAATACGAAGACAGTCGGACATTATCAATCAGATCCAGGAAACCGTCATCGCCATCGATCTGGGCGGCCGTGTGATGAACTGGAATAGAGGGGCGGAGACGATGCTGGGATATTCGAAGGAAGAGGCGCTTGGCAAGCATATCTCGTTCATCTACCCGGAGGAAGACCATGAATATCTGGAGCATCAGGTCCTCGGTCCTGTGAAAGCCATAGGAACCCATCAGGTCGAGGTTCGGAGACTGACCAAGTCAGGAGCACTGCGTGTGGCCCAGCTGTCACTCACGTTGCTGAAGGATGACACAGGTTCTCCCATCGGCATCATCGGCTATTCGATGGATATCACCGATCGCAAGCGCGGGGAAGAGGCGCTACTCAATTCTCGGAACCAACTCGCTGCGCTCGCCATTCGCCTTGAATCGGTGCGGGAAGAAGAGCGGACGAGAATCGCACTGGAGGTGCATGATGTGCTGGGGCAGGCGTTGACGGGCTTGAAACTGGATGTGGTATGGATTCACAAGCGGATCACGGAATCGAACGAGTCGGCCGGGCATGCCGCGGTGCTTGCACGGCTGGATTCGGCGCGGGAACTCCTTGACTCGACCATTCAATCGGTTCGCGACATCGCTACGACTCTGAGACCAGGGGTTTTGGACGAAATCGGCTTGGAGGCTGCGGTCGAATGGCAGGCGCAGGAATTTCAGCATCGGACTGGGGTCGCCTGTGCCACGACCATCAGGCCCCGCAACATGGCGCTGAGCCCTGAGCAATCGACCGCATTGTTCCGTATCCTCCAAGAGATCTTGACCAATGTGGCTCGGCATGCACAAGCCACCAATGTCGATATCAGATTGGAACAATTCGGTGAGCATGTATCCTTGCAAGTTCGAGATGACGGTAGGGGGATCACTGGTGTGGAGCAATCTGGACCGAAAGCATTCGGTTTGCTGGGAATGCGCCTGCGAGCCCAACAGCAGGGCGGTTCGTTCGACATTCACGGCGCGCCGGGAACGGGAACGACGGTCACCGTCAATATTCCACTATATCGGACAACAGATGATTAACATTCTCCTTGCAGACGATCATCCGTATCTGCGCCGCGGTCTCGCCCAGATTCTCATCGATGAATTCCCCGGTGCCATGGTCGGCGAAGTGTCGAATGTCCCAGAGCTGCTGGAGCGAGCACAGAAACAGCGGTGGGACGTAGTCGTGTTGGATCTGACCATGCCAGGACGTGGCGGGCTGGAGGGGTTACACGAATTGAAACGGCTCTGCCCCAGCCTTCCGGTGCTAGTGCTGAGCATGCATCCCGAGGACCAGTTTGCCGTGCGGGTGTTACGCGCGGGTGGCGCCGGGTACCTGACGAAGGAAAGCGCTCCGCAGGAATTGGTACATGCCATTAGGACAATCTGGAAGGGAGGTAAATACATTTCACCCAACACGGCTGAACTCCTTGCGGCCCACCTTCATCAACACGGAGACAGCGATCAGCCGCTTCACAATTCCTTATCCGATCGGGAGCACGAGGTGTTTAGGTTAATCGCTGCCGGAGACACGATTACCGATATTTCCAATCAGCTCTCCCTCAGCGTCAAAACCATCAGTACCTACCGTTCCCGCATCTTAACGAAGCTGAATCTCAAAACGAATGCGGACTTGGCGCGCTATGCTGTTCAGTATCGCATCATTGAATGACCTCTTCGGCTGGTCTGTTATGTGACGTCCTAACGTAATTCCCTGCCCGTTGTCGTATACGCATTGCTTCCTCTCATAACCCTCTCCCTTCTCCGTCAGACAATTCCTACAGACGACACAGGCCAATTACCACACCCATGAGCGGCTCACTCTTATCCCTCCCGATGAGGTGATGGTGTTTACTTCAGTTCACAAGCCATCCGCGAAAAATGGCTTCGGGCACGCTGGGACAGGTTAGATACAGTAAGTGTCCGCAGTTCATGGGATCAGAGCCTGCCGGGGAGATAGGAGAACTGGAGATGAGTTGTCAGCGTTGCGGAGGAGTGTTGGATGCCGAGCTTGCGGCTTCTATGTACGAATTGGTCTGCGGAAAGGCTGTGATCGAGAACCGATACTGTCATTGCGACGACGTCGAAGGTCTGGTGCGAGCGTATCCGTTCCGAGAGGGGAAAGGCACTCTCGCCGGGGAGTTGCCTGAAATCACTACATCGGAAGGGAGGACAGTATGATCGCATAGGGGAAACGTGTGCTGGTGGTTGATGACGATGAAAGAGAGCGGCAGGAGACTGCCTTTGTGTTAGAGGAGGCCGGTTTTACCGTGGTTCAGGCTTGTGACGGTCTGGATGCCTTGAGCGAAATGCACCAACAACACTTCGATGCCGTGGTAACCGACTTCTACATGCCCTACCTGAATGGGCTCGAGCTCTTGGCGCAGAGTCGGGTCATCTGGTCCGATACCCCGGTCATGATCGTCTCGAAGGCACAATGGGATATGAGTGAAATGGCGACGGCAAATGGAGCCTTTGCCTGGATTCGTAAGTCATCGAGCCCCGGTGTTCTATTAAGCATACTGGCTTTAGCAGTGGAGCAGGATGTGGAGAGGGAATCCCAGCACGCAATGGAGCGGGTCGATGCATAGGAAAGTCGACGCATGGCAACAAGGAGGAACAGATCATGGCCACAGAAAATGTGAATGCGGACGAGTCCGTGCTGAACATGCTTCAACGGTATGAGGGACTGATGATTGATGACCTCATCGCTGAGCGACCCGATCTCAGTTGGGCACAATTGTTTCTTGCCATCGATCGGCTGAGCCGAAAGAACCTGATTACGCTTCATCGTGTGGGCCTGAGCTATCAAATTTTCCTGATGAACCAAGAGTGGACCCTCGGCCAGGGACAACATCGTAAAGAGTCGGCTGCTCAACATCAGTAATGAGCCAGACATCTGCGAAGTGGGGGAGGGATTCTTGTGAGGCTATAACCCGTGCTAGCTATCCTGCTCTTGTGTTTTGTGGTGGGCTTTGGGCTCCTATCGTTGGCTGTGGTGGTGTGGTTCGTGGTGCGGGGAATGGAGTAGGGATGGGTAAGCCAACTGTGTTTAACATTGTGGTCTCGGCCATAAAAATTATACTCGACCACCAATTAGCAGTTTGTACGAGAGAGTCTCTATGCTCAATTCAAATGGACCATTTCCGTGGGCTATGGGACCACATGCTGGCCTATCGTGTGAGCCAAGTTCCCGGTAACCTCACCGCATTCGCATGAGGATGCGCGGCTTGCGTGGAAGGGTCAGATGGAAGGTGTGGTTGGACGCTGAAGCATTCGAAGCCATTACCGGCTCATATAAGCCGGTCCATGGATGAAAGGAAGAAGATGATGCATATCTTGTCTTAGTATCTTAGTATCATGGTGAGGTTCCGTTACGCCAGGCAATCAACCAACTGGTTGCATGCAATATTATTAATGTTCGAACGGTCCAGGAAGGCACCATGATCACTACTCCGACTCCGTCCCAAACCAATGTCGCGAACATGGTCATTCGCAACATGCCCATCCGACAACGGATCGACTGGTTGATGGATCATGCGCACCGCCATGCCGCGGAATTTCAAAGTTCAGAATCCTATCAGGCGCACCGCTTCTATGTCGCCCAGCACCCCACCGCCATTGTGGCGTTGAATTGCATGGATGGCCGCGTCAACATCTCGGTGGCCACGGATACGCCGGCCGGCATCATTCTGCCATTTCGGAATCTCGGCGGCCGCTTCAGTCTGGGCTGGCCGTACTTCGGGGAACTCCTGGCAGGACAAATGCGGACGATGATTGGACAGGGACGACGCACGCTGGTGCTCATCACGTACCATTATTCCAAGGGCGACTCTCATCGTGGCTGCGCCGGGTTTGGGTACGACACCGACGCGGCACGCAGTCATACGTTTGAGATCAAACGACAGATGGAGGCGGTCTTCGGCAGTGGTCACAGCACGGTGTATCCGTTGGTGTGCGGCTTTGAGACCGACGAAGATGCCCTGGTGCTCCACGGGATCGGTGGGGAGATTCTGGACCTGTCCACCATCTCCCCCGCAACGGAGGACACCCTGCCCGCAGTATTGGCCCGGCTCTATCCGGGCATGCCCGAGCAGATACGCCAAGATCTGTTGCCGCTCGTGCAAGGCAACATTGCTCACATCGCGGGAGTTCGGCAAAGCAACCGCGAACCCCAAAACGAGCATGTCGAGCATCACGAATGGATGATCGGCATCGGGCGCGGCTTCGACTGGTTACATATGCCCAACCTGGCGCTGATCATTGGGCCCTACAGTCCCGACCTCGCCGACCCCATCCGCAAGGCCGCGGGCATCATCGAAGCCAACATGAAAAGCCACCGGATCCCCGATGACGGCTTTCTCCTGCTGGTCGCCTCGCCCTATCATGAAATCGGGGCGGACCGGGCGCTCGCCGAAGTCAAGAGCAGCTTCTTGTCCGAATTTGCCGCCGGGCTCATCCGTGCCGACTGTCCCCACCTGAAGGACAAGATGCACGTGCGCAGCGCGGTGATCAACTGGCAGTCGCGAGCGATGGAAGTGATTGATCC
>DATHTZ010000049.1:0-6511 GCA_035462675.1 Nitrospiraceae bacterium
CAGAAGAGATTCCACCCAGTGCCTTGATCTTCGAATGGACCCGCGCTATATGTGACGGGCCATTGAAGTGGGAAACGACGGTAGGGACGAATACGGAAAGGCATGGGATACCGCGCAGGGAGGGGCATTTTAGGAGGGCAACAAAGGAAGGTGCAAGGGTCTAGCCCGCATTATTCATGACGGTTCGTCGCGAAAGCGTGCGGACGCGAAGCGAGCACTCGAAGCCGTGAGGCATACTCGTGCAGTATGTCGAAGGGCTGAACGGCGAAACTGCCCGTCGTAGCCGCGTATCCGCGGTTGCGGCAGAAGCTTCATGAATAATGCGGGCAGGGGGCATGGTGGGCGCTATGGCACCGGGCTTACGAGAGACATGGGTTGAAAGGTCACTCGACTAGGCTGCGAGCCCAACTCCTTGAATTTCAAAATGGAGGAAAGATACCAACAACGGTTCGATCGTCTGCCTCTAGCACACTCGCGCGTTGTGTGACTCGGCGGCTCACCAGGTAAAACCTCTCTGTTGTTGCCTCCGGATAAGCCCCTCCGTATTTTTTTACAGAGATTACGCTTGCGTGTACCCGCGCGTCTTCACCCTTATCTCCGATACACCACGGTAACCCGGGCAAGAAAGTCGATGAGTTCGGTGGTATGTCGTCGGATTGCAATCGAGTCTTCTCGTGCCGCCGCTTGCTCCAAGCCGGCTCCTATCACACTGATAGCGTCGAATCCGTACCCTCCTCCATCCCCTTTCATGCGATGACCGATGATTTGAATCTGTGCCATATCACGTTCTGGCAACGCGGTTTCGAGTATCTGCACGTCACGTCGACGGTTCTCTAGGAATCCTGGGACGATCGATTCAAGACCTTGGTCGATGTAGACAGTGATGACATTCTCGGCGTTTCTGCTCGGTTGCGTACTCATGAAATATGCCGCCTTATGCAAGCCTGGAGGACTTCCAGGAGGGTGTGCTTCTTGATGGGTTTGGTCATATGGGCATCGCAGCCGGCATCGAAAATCTTGACCCCATCCTCTTTCAGTGCCAGAGCGGTCAAGGCAATCACCTGCGTCGGGGGGAGGTCATGCTCCCGCTCCCAGGCCCGAATTGCTTGTGTAGCCTCATAACCATCCATCACCGGCATCTGCATGTCCATCAGAATGAGGTCGTAGCCTCCGGTCTTGAATCGCTCCAACGCGATGGCTCCGTGATCCGCGATATCGAGGTGATGCGGAGTCTGCTTCAAATAGGAACGGACGAGCACCTGATTGTCGGAGGAATCTTCTGCCAATAAGATGCGAAGCGCTTTGGGTTCGGTTGTAGGTGTGGGAGCAACTGATGCGAACCAAGTCGTATGTTGGATGCCCTTAGAACGGTCGAAGGCGATGCTGATGGTCTGGAGCAGATCTGATCTCCTGATGGGTTTGATCAAGTAGCCGCCAAGCCCCATGTCGTAGGTGCGGGCGATATCGTCGGCCCAATGGTGAGAGGCCAGCATCACGATCGTCGGACCCTGGAGAGGGCCGGCCCCTCTGATCTCTTCTGCGACTTGAAACCCATTCATCGCGGGCATGCGACAGTCGAGGAGCACGAGCTGGTAGGGTTGTGCCGACGCAGCAGCTCGCCGCCACTCTTCAATGGCGTCACGACCGGACACAGTATCCGTCACTTCTGCTCCCAAAGCCGCCAACGACTCGTGAAGGATCAGGCGGTTGATGGCATGATCATCGACCACAAGGGTTTTGACCCCATGAAGATTGAGTGGGATGTTGTTGACAGTGGATGTGTAGCTGGATGGCACAGCAAGCTGTACGCAGCAATGAAACGTGCTGCCCACTCCGAGGGCACTCTCAACCCAGATTCGTCCTGTCATAAGCTCGGCTAATCGCTTTGAAATGGCCAGGCCTAAACCAGTTCCCCCGTACTTGCGCGGCATAGAGGCGTGGACTTGCGTAAAGCTCTCAAAAATGTGGGCAAGCTTGTCGGACGGAATGCCGATCCCTGTATCGCTGATAGAAAATCGAATGGCGCCTGGCGTGGGGAGTTCAGGATCCTGCATGACCCGTACCGTGACGGACCCACTGTCGGTGAATTTGACCGCGTTGCTGATGAGGTTGATGAGGATCTGGTGGAGTCGGTTAGGGTCTCCGATCATCGTGCAGGAAACGTCAGGTGAAATGTGGCAGGCGAGTTCAAGACCTTTTTCATTGGCCCGCATGGCGAGAATCTCGATGGATTTTTCAACCAAGTCGTTCAAATCGAAGTCGGTTGATTCCAACTCCAAATGGCCGACCTCGACTTTCGACAGGTCGAGAATATCATTGATCAGACTCAATAGAGTTCCGCCGGCGCGGCGGAAAATGCGCAAGTACTTTCGTTGATCGGTGGTGAGTTCCGTTTCCCATAGCAGATCTGCCATCCCGATAATCGCATTCATGGGTGTCCGAATATCGTGGCTCACGCTGGCAAGGAACTCGCTCTTTGCGGCGCTCGCAATTTCGGCTCGCTCCTTGGCCTCACGCATGACGTTCTCCGCTTCAGTTCGCTCTTTGGCCTCCATGGCAAGGGTCGCCATCGTCGCGAATGACGCGGCTACGGTCGTTTCATCGGCGGTCCATGTGCGACACGTGCCGAGGTATTCATGGCATAAGACGCCCACCGTCTTCCCTTTGTGTCTGATCGGCGCATTCAGCATCGCACCGATTCCAAGCGGCATAAGATACAACGATGAGAATTCACAGGTGCGGGGATCGGATTGGGCATCGTGGGCAGCGAGCGTATGTTCCTCCCGTTCCAACGCCTGAAAGTAAGACGGAAATTGGTCGGCCTGGAGAACAGTTCCTGCGCTGTGCTGACGGATGGGAGCCTCATACAGATCTTGCAGCAGGATGGCCGAGTGATCTTCCTGGATCAGCCAGATGCTGGCGCGCTCGACCTCGAGCACGCGGCTCGCCGTTTCGGTGATGGCCTGAAACGCTTGGCGAAGGTCTCCGGAGATAAGTGCCTTGCTCTGAGTCAATTCGAGGAGCCCAGCCTGATGCTCTTGGAGCAAACGGAAGCGCCGGGCTTCTTGTCTGGTAACTCGTTTGCTCTCTGTGATGTCACGGCAAGTGCAAATGACGTCGGGTTTATGTTCCTCGCTACGGCTAATCTGCTGCAACGCCACTTCGACATCGAATGGCTCTCCAGTCTTCTTTCTGCCAACCATTTCGCCTCGCCAATATCCGACACGCTCCAAGAGCGGATACTGGTCCTGCTCAATCGTAACCTGTTGCTCAGGAGTGTACAGATCCTTCCACGACGTCCCGATCAATTCTTCAACTTCGTAACCATACATGGCAGCGTGGGCCGGATTCATATAGGTGCACAATCCATCAGCACTCAATAGGGCAAGGCCTTCCATCCCGTGATCCACGGCGCACTGAAGTTGAACCAGCTTCTCATTCTGGCGTTTCTGCTCAGTGATATCTACCATGATGCCGCGGAATACAACTGGGCTTCCTGCTTCAACACACATGCTCATGATGTTTCTGATCCAGACAATCCGGCCGTCTGCGGCAAGCATCCGGTATTCAAAATCATGGGCCAGCCCCAACTTCGTCTGCTCCGTGCGATACGCCACGGCTTGTTCGCGGTCCTCTGGATGTATGTGATCGGCCCAGAACGACGTATCGTTGAACCATTGCTGTACAGGATAGCCAAAGATATGTTCGGCTTGAGAACTCACAAAGGTGAAGCAGAACGTAGCAGGGTCCACCTCCAAGACGATTCCGTTCACGGAGTTGAGCAACGAGGCATAGCGTTGCTGGGAAATGCGGGGAGCCCTCTCCGCCTGCTCGCGCTCGGCGACGCGCGCCTCTAGCTCCGTTACCAGCCGTTTCCGCTCGATGGCAGTGCGTAGGGAACGGCAGACCACTCCCCCATCGTATTGCCCCTTAAACACATAATCCTGGGCCCCATTTTTAATCGCTAGAATCGCGAGTGGTTCGGCAATCAGGTCTGTTAAGATCACGACAGGAAGCTCCGGTACCTGTGCTTGTACTCGCGCGAGCGTGTCGAGGCCGGCACTGTCAGGTAGGTTAAGGTCCAGGAGTATTGCATCGAAGCGCCTCGCGGCCAGGCAAGCGAACGCGGCTGACAGCCGATCCACATGCTCTACCCGAGTAGCGATGTTCGTGATATTGGAGAATGCTTCTCGCAGCAGAGCCATCTCCTGCCGGTTATCCTCGACGGCAAGGACAATCATAGATCGCTTTCTCCTTCAAGTTCCTCTCACAGATGCCCGACCCTACCTCACTGCATCGGATGGCTGGCCGCTCCCGTATGGCTGAGAATGGCTTCCAGCAGGACTGCTTTCTTGATGGGTTTGGCCAAGACACCATTGCAACCGACAGCCTTGATTCGTCGCTTGTCTTCAGGGTACGCGTAGGCCGTCACCGCAAGAATTGGCATCGGCGGAATGCCCTGCTTCCTTTCCCATTCCCTGATGGTCGCGGTCGTGGTATAGCCGTCCATCACCGGCATGTGTATGTCCATCAGAACCAGGTCGTAGCGGCCGACGGTTACCATGTCACAGGCGATGTGCCCGTTTTCCGCGATGTCCACCTTGTACGGCGTCGCCTTCAAGTAGGCCTTGACCAAGAGCTGGTTGTCCGGCGAATCCTCCACGACCAAGATTCTAAGCGGGCGGCGATCTACCGATACCACGGGTATCTCGACCTGCCTCGGCAACGGAGACAACCCGTGCTTTCGCCTGCGCGCGATCATGAGAGCGCGGCGGAGCTCGGACCGTTTGATGGGTTTTTCCAAATACCCGGCCAGACCCAGGTCATAGGTGCGAGCGACCTCACCGGACCGGTGCGTGGACCCTCCGAAGTCCGACGTGAGCATCAAGATGGCAATGTCTTTCAGAGAGGGATCCGCTCTAATCCGCTCGGCGACCTCGAATCCGTCCAGATCTGGCATGCGGGAATCGAGCAGGACAAATTCGTACGGTTCACCAGCCTCCCGCGCCCGTTTCAGCTCAGCCAGTGCGGCCAGACCATCCGGGGCTTCCCGTGCCAGCATGGCCCAGGCGGTCAGAGCTTCCCGAGCAATGAGTCGGTTCGTCGCGTTATCATCCACGACCAGCGCGCGAAGGGCATTCAAGTCCGTGGGGGTGGAAAGTGGGGCTTCCGGAGGCTCCGGCTCGACGTCGAAGCGCAACGCGCACGAGATAGTGCTTCCGTGGCCAACCCTACTCTCGGCCCAGATGCGGCCACCCATCAAGGTGGCGAGTTGTTTACTGATAGCGAGACCTAGGCCGGTACCGCCGTATTTGCGCGCGGTTGAGACGTGCGCCTGTGTGAAACTTTCGAAAATTGTTTCCAGCTTATCTGGGGGAATGCCAATCCCGGTGTCGGTGACCGAGAAGAGCAGCGCACCTGGTTCGGAGATCTCGGGATTCGGCACCACGCGCAATTCGATGGAACCCTGCTCGGTGAACTTGATGGCATTGCCGACAAGATTGACCAGAATCTGCTGGAGGCGGGTCGGATCGCCGTAAAGGAAGCGAGAGACCTCCGACGATACGTAGCAGGTCGGCTCCACGTTCTTATCGCGGGCTCGCAGGGCCAACAGGTCGATCACGTTGTCAATCACGTCCTGCAGATCGAAGTGGATCCGTTCTAGCTCAACTTGCTTCGCTTCCACCTTGGAGAGATCGAGAATGTCGTTCAACAGGGTCATGAGGTTCTGGCCGGCGTTTCGGAAGATGCGCACGTACTTGCCCTGTTCGTCAGTGAGGGAGGTCTCCCCCAGCAAGTCGGCCATCCCGACAATCGCGTTCATCGGCGTGCGGATCTCGTGACTCATGTTGGCCAGGAATTCGCTCTTGGCCCGGGTAGCTGTCTCAGCCACTTCTTTCGCCTGGAGCAACGCTTCCTGAATCCGTTTCCGCTCCGTGATCAGTTCCGTAAATATGATGATCCCGCCGATGGCGCCGTTCTCGTTATGCCAGGGCCGCACCTCCCACCGCAGCCAGTCGGTGTGACCGTTTGCTCGCACAAGAGGATCTTCTTCCCGTCGCTCAATCGCGCCGGCCAGGCATCGTTGATATATGTCCTGCCACTCCCTCCTGTCGCGGATTTCAGGGAATACGTCGTAATGGTGCTGCCCGATGATGTCCCGCTCGCCGAGCTGATAATCCTGATACCAGCGCTGACTGACGGCCACATATCGAAGCTGCTGGTCGAGCATCGCCACGGCAACTGGCGTATGCTCGACGAAGGATTGCAACAGCGACCGACTGTGTTCGAGTGACTGAACCGCCCATTTACGCTCCTGCTCTGCCGCAATTCGCGAGGCAAACACCTGCAAAATAGGGATCGCCAGCTTCCCGTCCGGCATCGGCTTGTCGTCCATGATGGCGATATGCCCGATCACCCGGCCCGTCCTGTCCACAACCGGCACCCCACAAAAGCTGATAACCCCTAAGTCGGCGATCCAGCGGACATGGGGATAGGTCGCGTGAAGCTG
>DATHTZ010000050.1:0-12610 GCA_035462675.1 Nitrospiraceae bacterium
GTCGAAGATCGAACCTATCTCGTGAAGAACCGAGACGCCAAAGCCAAGACTGTGCTGATCGAACAACCCTATCGTGCAGACTGGAAACTTGCCGAACCAAAGGAACCAACTGAACGGACGCGTGATCTGTACCGCTTTAGCGTTGCAGTCGATCCGGGGAAAAGCGCGACGCTCCGCATCAAGGAAACGCTGCCCCTTCAGGAATCTGTCCTCTTGATGGAGGGTGGCATCGACCAGATCGCCTATTACCAGCAAGCGAAGGAAGTCAGCCCAAGAGTGAAGGAGTCGCTGCAACGTGTGGTGCAATTGCGCAGTAAGTTGGACGATGTACGCGCCCAACGGACGCGCCTAGACCAACGCGCCGCCGAAATCACGGCGGAGCATGCTCGCATCCGCGAGAACATGCAGCGGCTCCAGCAAAACTCCGATCTCTATACTCGCTATGTCAAGAAACTGGACCAGCAGGAAACCGAGCTGGAGAAACTGAGGAAGGAGATTGAGAGCCTCAAGAACGGGGAAGAAGAACATCGGCGGGAATTGCAGAACTACGTGATGAGTCTGGATGTCGCCTAATCCTATTGGCCGAAAAACCGCTGGACATCAGCTATGGGCGCGCACCCGACAAGGATATAATTATCCGGCGAGACAATGAGGGGAACTCCAGCCTGGCCTGTTAGATGCCAGGCCGTTTCCCACTCTTGAGCCACCCGACGTTCCTCGCTGTCGATCGTACCCATACTCTCTCGCGAGCCTCCTACTTGCTCGACCAGTCGGCTGAGGATCTCCGGATCAGAGATGTCCTTACCTTCACACCAGAAGGCCCGATAGGTCTCACGCACAAACGCCATCAAATGCGATGGATCACACCGTAGGAGTGCCACCGCCTGTTCGATCGCCGGCCTCGTATTGGGCTTGCCAGGAGGGAGCGCAATAGGCAGGCCTGGCGCCAGCCGCTGTACGACCGCCACTTCGTGGCGCAGTTCAGCACCCAACGAACCCTGCCATTGTTTCATTGGGCGAGGCAAATGCGAGGCATGCTGCACACCTCGCCATTCACAGAGGGCAAGCACGTTCAACTGGTGCAGACGTTCGTGCATCGCATAACAAAAGGGACAATTGAAGTCGCTATAAAGAAGGTTTCGCGTTTCATTCACGTTGTCCATTCTCATCTAGGCCTCGTGACCCTTAACTTCTACACATCGATATGGTACCGACGCGCTCGAACAAAATCTACTCTCAAGACTCAGCACAAATTATTCATGAGCGCTTGCGAGTGAAACGTAAGAGCCATCTATTGCCCCTCGCTTCATGAGAAACATGCTTTCGGGCAATTTCGAGGCGACCTGTCATGGATCGTGGCGCCGGAAGTCGGGCTGTGCGAGGAGGTGCTCCAGTTTTGCACGGAGGGTTGGGAGGGTTATTGGCTTCGTAACGACGTCATCCATTCCGGCTTGCCGGCACTTCTGTTCGTCTTCCGATGAGGCGTGTCCGGTGAGGGCAATGATGGGCAGATGCCTGGACGTGTTTTGTTCCTGTCGCCTGATCTCTTGCGTAGCGTCATAGCCATCCATCTCCGGCATCTCGCAATCCATCAGCACGGCATCGTAGGTGGCCTGGGCAATGGAATCCACAGCCTCCCGCCCGTTCCGTGCCACCTCCACCTGACATCCAAGCTTCTGTAGAAATTTGCACGCGACAACCTGATTGATCTCATTATCGTCTGCGACAAGAATTCGTAGCGGCGTGGTGCGGTTCACCATCGATGCAATGGGCGGCTTCACAGCCTGAGCAGAAGCCTGGCGCTGAATCGCAGGCAAAAGACTTGTGGTATACGAAAAGGAACTGCCCTTCCCCGGCATACTCTCCACTGTGATGGCTCCAGCCATGAGTTCAACCAGTTGACGGCAGATCATCAAACCCAGCCCTGTTCTCCCGTAACGCCTAGCCGTCGACACTTCTGCCTGCGAATAGGCTCCAAATAGTCGCGCCTGCTGATCTGCAGTCATGCCGATCCCCGAATCCTTCACCGTCCACTGGAAAACCATCACGTCGAAATTGTCCTGCCGGCACGGCACTATCTTCACGGATACGTGAATCCCACCCTGCTCGGTGAACTTGATGGCATTGCCGACTAGATTAAACAGAATTTGTCGCAAGCGAATCGAATCGCCTCGTAACTCAGCAGGAATGTCTGGAGCTATCTGAACCTGAACAATGAGCCCTTTCTTCTTAGCCGCTTCCGACGTCAGCGTGATGACGTCCGCAATGAGAGAACGGAGTTCAACGTCGGCGACTTCTAATGACATCTTTCCTGCTTCAATCTTCGAGAAGTCGAGAATATCGTTCACAAGAACTAAGAGCGACTCCGCCGACCGATGCATCGTTTCCAGTAACTGCCGTTGCGGATCGGTGAGAGCGGTATCCTGAAGCAGTTGGGTGCATCCCAACACTCCGTTCATCGGAGTGCGCAATTCGTGACTCATCGTGGCCAGGAAGATCCCTTTCGCACGGGCCGACTCTTCTGCTGCTTCTTTCGCACGCCGCAATTCCACGTCTGCGGTAATATCGATTCCATAGGCTCTGACTTGCTTCAACTCCCCTAACGGAAAAAAGGACCAGGCCAGCACACAGTCTTCTACGTGATGCTCCAATCGATCGGTGGGTTGCTGCGACTCAAGGCATTGATTCAGCACATCCGACAAGTTCGGCGGAAATACGGCTTCCACTCGCCCCTGGATAGAGGTGCCGTGATTGAGCAATTCCACCATAGCGGAATTGGCGTAGAGCATGTTGCCGGCTTCATCAAACTCCGCAATGGGATTTGGCGCATCCTCCGCAAGCCTGGCCACCCGTTGAATATCTCGCTCCACTTCCCGTTCTTCCGTCAGATCGCGACAGACAACAATGGCTCCAACACACTCCAAGCCTTGATGCCTGGGCCAAAATGTTGCAGCGATCTCAATCCTCGCACCGTCGGCTCGAATCCACTGATGAGACGAAATCATTGTGACTTCACCGGTTCGCACGGTGTGTTCCAATGGACAACTGGAATGCCTTTCCTCCCTTGAAGAATGGCATCCCACCAACTCGTGAAAAACTGAACCCATGACATTCTGATGGCGGCCCACGAGCTGCTGCGCCACGGGGTTGAGAGACAAGATCCGTCCAGCTCGATCCGTCACAAACATCGCTTCTCCGGATGACTCGAAAATGAGAAACGTGTCCTCACGAGTGGGCAACCAAGACAGACTCCCTATTGGGGCAGGATCAGGGATAGGACAGAAGGACAGGCTCACGCGGCCACCTGCCGGAGAACAGCTTCGACATCAAGACCGTCTCGATCAGCATCCCGCACATCGCGAATCGTCCGTCCCCCCTCTGGTTCACGCACTAAATCCAGTGGAACCGGTGGGGAACATGTCTTGCCGGACTGGTCTCTGTAGATATACAGAAGGGGCAGGTGGGCTTTCCCCGGTGTGATGGCGCCGACAACAGCGAGTTCCCCGGAACTCAGAGCCACCACACTGTACAATGGAAAGACGCCGATAGCTCGAATCAAATACGACACATCCTGCGAAAGCGCTTCATCGATTCGATACCGTTGGTAGAGCTGGGACAGCGCCTGATTTGAGGACATCGGAGTAAGACCTGTCTGTCCGGTAACAAGCTCATCATACTGGTCGATGATTCCCACCAATCTGGTAGATTCCTGATGTGCCGCTGACGTCTGCCCTGCCTGTTCAAACTGCGCGGTCAGGTTATGATGCCCGTTCACAATGGCAAGAACGGCCTGGTCGGACGATCCACTCTTTTCGAGGATCCTGCACCCTTGGGTCGTATGGCTCTCGTACAGAGCCTGTTGAGCCGGCGGCATCGTTTTCGGTCGTTTCACAATATTCCGGGGTAAGCGCGTGAGCCCGATATCATGCAGCAATCCACCGATCCCCAGCTGCTGCAACCGTTCACGAGGAACGTTCAAGGCCTGCCCAAGAATCACGGACAGGGTACACACGGTCAGACCATGTTCGTGAATCGTGGGATCGGGTTGTCGTAATCCTAACACGGCGTAACAAGCGGCTTGCCGATCAAGAATATCGCCAATGACCTCGTCGATGAGCAGGCAGGCGACATCATACTCCACAAGCCCGGTCCTACGCGTCTGCTCATACAGGCTATCCAAACGCTTAACCCATTCAGCACGACGCTGCCTTGCTTTGGAAAAGTTCTCAGCCAGCATCATCGCGGGAGGCAGCGTAGGTGTCGCTGCGAAGGAGCAATAGGGTGTACTGGCTCGTGGTTTTCGACAAGAACGTTCTCGACCAACGCTGATTGAGCGGGTTCATGGTCGACAACATCCAGCCCCTGCCCTGTGTCGATCGTCACTTCGGTGATTCCGGCACACCGAAAGGCCTCAATTTCCGATTGATCCTTGATCTTGAACTTATGGCGAAGAAACGGCGTCTGCACCCATGATCGGTTAACCCCGATTAGGTACATGCCAACCACGAGATGCGTAAGGGGAATGGTCCGTTGGGCCACGGTGCAGATGCCGATGATTGCTGAGTACAATCAGCCCTACTCTAGCGGTATGTATGCCGTCATTCTTTAATTCCATTCTCACGGTCTGTAGAGACCCTTCTTCGATCGTGTTCATTGAAGTCGATTCTCATACACACGTCTCCCTCGCCATGAAACCAACAGAAAATCAAGTTCCTCATACAACTGACCGATACATATGCCGACAGGGCGCAACAGGCTATCCCTCCAAGTAGTCGGAATCGAAGCCTGACAAAGCCCCCCCTAGAGGTGCCTGATGATCGGCACAATTCACTCCGCCCTCTCCGGGCTCTCCGCATTTTCAAGACAGATCGAAGTCACCGCTCACAACGCGGCCAACGTCATGACCGATGGATTCAAGAAATCTCGAACGGAGTTTATCGCAGTGGAAACTGAAGGCGTGCTCCCCGTCGTTCTAAAGGACGATTCCGCCGGTCCTACAGTCCTACGCGATAGCGGCTATGGTTCAACCCAGGTGGAATTGTCGAACGTCGATCTTGGTGAAGAAGCCGTCAATCAAATCATCGGTCAGCGAGGATATGAGGCTAACCTCCAAGCCGTAAAAACTGCGGACGACATGCTGGGTCGCATCCTGGATATCAAGAAATAGCCGGCCCCTCCAGTCAGCGGGAGGTCCACCAGCAGAGGGCATATCGCGTAGCATTCCCCTCAGACAGTATGGTATGTCGAGGCCATGGCTGGCCCACGTGTTCTGCTGCTTATCCCTCCGCTCACCCAGTTGAATACGCCCTACCCCTCCACCTCCTATCTCACAGGGTTTCTCCGTGGCCGCGGGATTGAGGCCTCCCAAGCCGACCTCGGGATCGAAATGGTGCTGCGACTCTTTTGCCGATCTGGGATTGAAGCCCTGTTTGCGCAGATGCGCGAGCGGGAACATGAATTGCCCGGAGAGGCCATGCAGATGCTGGCGATCGAGCCCGCCTATCTGAATGCCATCGACCCAGTCATTGAATTCCTCCAGGGACGCAATCCCTCCCTAGCCTTGCTCCTCGCCCGCCCTGGATTTCTTCCCCAAGGCCCCCGGTTTGCCGGCCAAAGTGGACGCGCTGCCTCATTACGTGATTTGCCGGAGCAGGATCGTGCTAAACGGTTCGCAACCTTGTATCTCGAAGACCTGGCCGATCTGACCCAGGCAACCGTGTCCCCCCATTTTGCCCTAAGCCGGTATGCCGAACATATTGCTCGATCCGCCTCATCATTTGAGACCATTATCGACGCGGTAGCCGTCCCACCGACTCTGACGGATCAATTCATGCTCGAATCCTTATGGGAGCATCTCGAGCGCTGCAATCCTTCGTTCGTCTGCCTGACTGTTCCCTTTCCCGGGAACCTCTACGGCGCATTTCGCATTGCTCACTCGATCAAGGGTCAACGACCAGACATCGCCATTGCCCTTGGGGGCGGATATGCCAATACAGAGCTTCGACGTCTGTCGGACCCCCGTGTATTCGACTACGTCGATTACATCACCCTCGATGATGGGGAACGGCCACTGCTTTCGTTGATCGAACATCTCACAGGAGCCAGACCGCGCACGCGACTCTGTCGGACGTTCTATCGAGACAAGGATCGAGTGGTCTTTGCAAATGATACGTCTGATCGGGAGTTGGGTATGCATGAGGTCGGCTGTCCAACCTATAGCGGCCTGACATTGGATCGTTATCTCACGATCTTAGACAGCACGAACCCAATGCATCGCCTCTGGTCGGAAGGCCATTGGAACAAGCTCACGGTTGCCCACGGCTGTTATTGGAAGCAGTGTACGTTTTGCGACGTTGGGCTCAACTACATCAGTCGCTATGAAATGACACCGACCGATCGGCTCATCCAACAGATCGAGCAACTAATTTCCGAGACAGGCTGTCGAGGATTCCACTTTGTCGATGAGGCAGCGCCTCCCGCTGCCTTAAAATCGCTCGCCTTGGCGCTACTGGAAAAAGGCATTACGATTTCATGGTGGGGGAATATCCGCTTTGAAGAGGCCTTCTTGCCTGACCTCTGCCGCCTCTTGGCAGCCTCAGGCTGCATCGCCGTGACAGCAGGACTCGAAGCGGCATCAGACCGGCTGCTGGAGAAGATCAAGAAAGGGATTACCGTCGATCAAACCGCGCTCGTGGCGGCGGCCTTCAAAGACGCAGGCATTCTCATTCATGCCTATCTCATGTACGGTTGCCCCTCTGAAACGGTGCAAGAAACGATCGACTCGCTTGAACGAGTACGGCAATTGTTCGCGGCAGGTCTGATTCAATCTGCCTTCTGGCATCGCTTCACCACCACGGCCCATAGCCCAATCGGGATCAAGCCGGCTGCCCATGGATTGCGTATCCTCGGTCCTAAGTTTCAGGGTTTCGCGGAGAATGACTTTCTACATGAGGACCAATGCGGCGAGACGCCGGAGTGGCTCGGCGAAGGACTACGACGGTCGGTACTCAATTACCTCGAAATGCGAGGACTCACACTCGACGTCCGCCAGTGGTTCAACCATTCCGTGCCAAGGGCTCAGGTCTCCTCCTTGTGGGTACGACGTCTTCTCAAGAAAAGATTTGTTACAGATAACCCACAGGCAGAACGGCGGTTCGTATGGCTCGGTGGACAATCAGTCTGTGAACCTGTCGGAAGAAGAACGAGACTCATTCTGCCAGGGCATACCAACGATCATGCCGTTACACTCCCCGCCGAACAGGCTCAGTGGCTTGACAGTCTGATTCGACAATCCACACCTCACAACAACCCATCGCGTCCCTATCCCCTCCTCCGGGAAACGAAAACTACATATCCAGGTACCGTAAAGGATTTTGAGACATTCCTCGGTACGACCTCCTGGAAAAAGGTTCGGGCCGCCGGCTTGCTTCTCGTGTAGAACTGGGCGGACCCAGTGTCTTATACATTCTAAATCGCCTTCCCCAGCCCTTCGACTTGATTCTTGTTATGCATCATGAGACGTTACCGTCCATAAGAAGGCGAACTTACCTATGTTCCTACTCCAAACCGCTAGGTTGTTCATTCTCACGGCTCTCGCTGAGATCGTCGGTTGCTTTCTACCATACCTCTGGCTTCGCAAGGACGGATCGATCTGGCTCTTGGTTCCGGCAGCACTCAGCCTCGCCGCCTTTGTCTGGCTCCTCACCCTCCACCCCGCCGCCAGCGGACGGGTCTATGCGGCCTATGGCGGTGTATACGTGGCAACGGCCCTTGTCTGGCTGAGGGTCGTGGACGGCGAGAAACTCACCGTCTTCGACTGGACTGGAGCCGGAATCGCCTTGTTCGGTATGGCGGTTATCGTCTTTGGCTGGACCGCGAAGGAGTAAAACGAATGATTCAATACCCCCACCGATCAAGACATGTATCCTCCTCTCGTGCATCGTCTTGTCCCTATTAGCACGGGCGCTTCCTATTCCATCTGAACACGGTCCGACCGTTCTTCCACAATCTGTAACGTCACATGATCGATTCCGAAACGATCTCGTAGAAGCGATTGGAGGCGTTCCAACACTTCGTCGCGGTCCTCCCCAACAGGAACCACCACGTGGGAACTGAGCGCGTCCAGACCGGAGGTAATGGTCCAAATGTGAAGATCATGAATCCCCTTCACGCCCGGCACGCCGGCCATAGCTTGTCCGACCTCTTTGGCGTCCAGATGGGTCGGCACTCCTTCCATGAGCACATGCACGGCTTGAGAGAGCAGTCCCCACGTGCGCCAGACGATAAAGATACTAATACCAGCGCTGAGGAGAGGATCGATGAGCACCCACCCAGTCATCCAGATGATGCCCCCGCCGAGAATGACCCCGAACGAACTGATTGCATCGCTGAGCACTTCGAGATAGGCACTGCGAACATTCAGACTTGACGCGGATTCGTCAACGAGCAGCTTCATGCTTGCGACATTCACGGCGAGACCAACGAGTCCGATGAGCAACATCGGAATGCCAAGCACGTGGGACGGCTCGAATACACGCCGGTATGCCTCGTAGAGAATCCAGATGGCCAGCAACAACAGCAACACGGCGTTAGTGACAGCGGCGAGGATCTCGGCGCGGTGATACCCGTAGCTCTTCTCCGGCGTGGATGGCCTTGCAGCCATCCACATGGCAAAAGCACTAAGTCCAAGCGCCGCGACATCCGTCAGCATATGGCCTGCATCCGCCAACAACGCTAAACTTCCCGTAAACAGACCGCCGACTACCTCGATGACCATAAACGTTCCGGTCATCAGAAGGACGTTCAGCAGATTTTTTTGCTGCCCGGATCTGCGTTCTGAATGGCTATGCATGAGAGCCTTTTCCATTTGGTCCGCTGGCTTTCTCCAAACTTGCGCACACTGGGCCGTGCATCGCCGGATGCATCAAGATTTGCGAATTCTATTCATCAAGATAAATCTCCTCACACGTCATAGGATCTCTTCCGTGGCAGATTGCGGGGCACTGACTAGAGAACCCGTTTCCGGCCGTTGAACAATTCGTTGTTCCATCCACCGATAGAGCACAGGCATCACCACAAGGGTCAAGATTGTTGATGAAACCAACCCTCCGATCACGACCGTGGCAAGCGGCCGCTGTATCTCGGAACCGGGGCCGCTGGCCAACAGCAAGGGGATGAGCGCCATCATCGCGACGACCGCGGTCATCAACACGGGGCGCAAACGCAGGACCATGCCGGTCAGCACCGCCTCGTCCAACGGCATCCCCTGTTCCCGCAGCTGGTTAATATAGGCGATCTTCACCACTCCATTGAGCACCGCAACGCCGAACAAGGCAATAAAGCCGACGGATGCCGGAACCGACAGATACAGCCCGCCGAGCATCAGCGCCAGCAGGCCGCCGATCATCGCAAACGGAATCGCCAGGAGAATAAGCGCCGCTTGCCTCAGATTTCCGAACGTAAAAAATAGCAGCAGAAAGATCAGTCCGATGACCAGAGGTACGACAACGGCCAGACGTGCCATGGCCTTCTGTTGGTTTTCGAATTGGCCACCCCAGGTCACATAGTACCCGGGCGGGAGCTGTACCTGACGGGACACGGCCGTCTGTGCCTCTTCTACCGCGCCGACCAGGTCACGCCCGACCACATTCGCCTCGATCACAATCCGGCGGCTCGCATGCTCACGGCTGATCTGCGCCGGCCCTTCCACAATTCGAATGTCGGCCAACTCGCGAAGTGGAATGCGGGAACCGTCCGGCGCGGTCACCCAGAGCGCTGCAATCGTCTCCACGTCGGCACGGCGATCATCCGGAAATCGCACCATGATCGGAAAGCGCCATTGCCCTTCGAACACCTCCCCGGCGGCAATTCCACCACCGACGGCTTCAATCACCTCCGTGATCTCCGCCACATTGATTCCATGGCGCGCGATCCTGGTACGGTCGATGTCGAGCTTCAAATAGTAGAGGCCCGAGACCTGCTCGACCCGGAGATCAGCCATGCCGCGCACCTGCCGCAGCTCCCGGGCGATCTCGTTTGCCTTCATGCGCAACGTCTCAAGGTCATCGCCGAATAGTTTGACCGCGACCTGGGACCGGACCCCCGACACCAGTTCATCGACACGCATGGCAATCGGCTGGGACAACCCGAACGCTATGCCGGGCACTTGTTCCAGTCGTCGACGGACTTGCGCCTCGATCTCGACTTTGGACTGTGCCTGCCACTCGGAGTCGGGCTTGAGCAAGACGTACATATCACTGAGTTCCATGCCCATCGGATCCGTCCCCAGTTCGTTGGCTCCCGTGCGCGACACCACGGAGCGCACGTCCTGGATCTCCAGCAACACCCGTTCGACATCCCCTGAAATTTTCAACGATTCGGTGAGGCTGATGCTCGGGAGCCGCATCAGATTCACCACGATCGACCCTTCGTCCATGCTCGGCACGAATTCCCGGCCGATGAACGGGACCAGGGCCGCCCCGCCGACGAGCAAGCCGACCGCCGCAATCACGACCAGCCGGGTGCTGCGGATGGCCCATTCCAACATCTGCCGATACCGCCGCCTGACACGGTCCAACAGGCGCCCGCCCTCGCCTGCGGCGCGAGGCTTCATCAGCATCACCGCCAGCACCGGGACCACCGTCATCGACAGCACCAAGGAACTCAGGAGGGCGATCACCACCGTCAGGGCCAGCGGAATGAACATCTTGCCTTCAATCCCTTGGAGAGTCAGAAGCGGGACAAAGGTCAAGGCGATGATCAACTCTCCGAAGAGGCTCGGCTTCCGCACTTCCAGGACCGCACGTAACACGACCGGCAAACGATCGGTGACCGAGAGGGCCCTACCCTTCGTCTGCTCGCTCAGATGGCGCTCCACGTTTTCCACTTGCACGATGGCCGCATCGACAATCATCCCCAGCGAGATCGCCAAGCCGCCAAGGGACATCAGATTCGCCGACAGACCGACTTGTTTCATGACCAGGAAGGTGGCGAGTATGGCCAGCGGCAACGTCAGGGCGACGACCAGAGCTCCCCGGAGATTCCGGAGAAACAGATACAGCACAACAATCACAACCGCGACGCCCTCCAGCAATGCTCGCTCGACTGTTTCCAGCGCCCGCGCAACTAATTCGATGCGGTCATAGAAGGGGACCATCTTCACACCGGCTGGCAACACCCGGTTGATCAGCTCGACCTTGTCTTTCACCGCTGAAACAACCTCCCGGCTATTGCCGCCGCGTAGCATGACGGCAATGCCTTCGAGCACCTCGCCCTTTCCGTCACGCGTCACACCTCCCAACCGGATCGCGGTCCCTTGGCGAACCTGGGCGACGTCCCGGAGATAGATGGGCGTGCCCTTGTGCGCCGCTACCACAATCTGTTCAAGATCTGCCGCTGAGCGGGCCAATCCCACACCGTGGACAACCAGCTTATCTCCGCCCTGCTCAATGTACCCGCCCCCGGCATTTTGGTTATTCTCAGCGACGGCCGCGTGTACTTGGCGCAAGGTGAGCCCAAAGCTTGTCAATCGATTGGGATCGACGAGCACTTCATACTGCTTCGCCCGGCCCCCCAATGTGTCGACATCCGCGAGGCCTGGAACAGCACGCAGCATCGGACGGATGATCCAGTCTTGAAGGGTCCGCAAGTCCATGAGGTTCTGTGTCGAGCCCTCGACGAGATACATAAAGACTTCGCTCAATCCCGTACTGACTGGTCCGAGCATCGGCTCGGCGCTTTGCGGAAGCCGGGAGCGCGCCTGGAGCATCCGTTCCAAGACGAGTTGCCGGGCGAAATAGATATCCATCTTGTCTTCGAAGACCACTGTAATCACCGAGAGCCCGAACCGCGACACCGATCGCAGTTCCGTTTTGCCCGGCAGGTTTGTGAACTCGATCTCCAGGGGAAAGGTCACAAGGCGTTCGATTTCTGCAGGAGCCAGCGCGGGCGCCTTGGTAATCACTTGGACCTGGACCGGAGTCACGTCGGGAAAGGCATCAATCGGCAGATGGCGGAACGCCGCCACGCCGCTTACGATAAGCCCGAGCACGACGAGCAGCACGATGAGCCGTTGTGCGAGCGCGGCACGGATCAGCCGTTCGATCATAGCGGGCCTCCCGTCGGCATCTGCTCACGGAGCAACTCTGACTTCAGGGCATAACTGCCTTCCGTCACCACATCGTCTCCGGCAGCCAGCCCCGCGACAACCTGGATGTACTCGCTTGAGGCCTGACCGAGGGTCACCTCGCGGGACTCGAACCGACGCGACCCCCGCACAACAAACGCGACTGTCCGGCTACCCACCTGCTGCACCGCCGCGCGCGGCATGCTCAAGACAGATTGCTCGTCCGTGACCACCGTGACATCGGCGAACATCTCGGGCCGCAATCGGCCGTCAGCGTTGGACACCTCTGCACGCGCCGTCACGGTCCGTGTCGTGGGATCGATCATCGCGCCCACGTAGGTAATAGCGCCTTGAAACATCGTGTCCGGATAGGCTGATACCCGCACTTCGATGGTGACTCCGGTCTTCAGCCGGCCGGCCTGTTGTTCCGGGAAATCGGCACGTACCCAGACCGTCGAGAGATCCGCCACGGTGAAGAGCATCTTA
>DATHTZ010000051.1:0-3045 GCA_035462675.1 Nitrospiraceae bacterium
CGGCCGGCATCTACACCTACCTCCCGCTCGGCCTCCGGGTCATTCGAAAGGTCGAACAGATCATTCGTGAGGAGATGAACCGGGCTGGATCCCAAGAACTCCTGATGCCCATTGCCTCTCCCGCAGAGTTGTGGCGAGAAACCGGCCGATGGAATTTTTACGGCAAGGAGTTGATCCGCTTCAAGGATCGCCACGAGCGCGAGTTCTGCTTGGGACCGACCCATGAGGAAGTGATAACCGATCTATTCAGACGCGAAGTCCGTTCCTATCGACAAATGCCGCTGAATTTCTACCAAATCCAAACAAAGTTCCGAGATGAAATCCGTCCCCGCTTCGGCCTCATGCGTGGACGAGAGTTCATCATGAAGGATGCCTATAGCTTCGATCAGGACGAAGCGAGTGCCAGGCTCAGCTATCAGAAGATGTACGATGCCTACCATCGTATCTTCACGCGCTGCGGCCTCACCTTCCGTGCCGTGGAAGCCGATACCGGCCTGATCGGAGGCAGCTCATCTCACGAGTTCATGGTGCTCGCCGAAACGGGCGAGAATACCATCGTCTACAGCGATGCCGGCACGTACGCCGCCAACGTCGAACAGGCTGAAGTCCTGCCTCCTACTGAGACGGATACCGAGGCCCTTCGCCCTTTGCACACGGTACAGACTCCTCGATGCCGGACAGTCGAAGAGGTCACGAGGTTCCTGAATGTCTCTCCCGCACACCTCGTGAAAACGCTCCTCTACTCAACAGGAACAGACACGGTCGCCGTGTTGATACGGGGAGACCATGAGGCGAATGCGGTCAAGATTCAACGACTCCTGCTAGCGACCAATCTTGAACTCGCAAGTCCCACCGTCGTCGAGCAAGTCACGGGTGCACCGGTAGGGTTTGCCGGTCCCGTTGGCCTGAAACACATTCGGATTATTGCCGACCACGCTGTCAACGCCTTGCGCAACGCGGTCGTGGGCGGCAATCAGAACGATACGCACTATGTTGATGCGAATTGGGGTCGCGATTTTCAGGTCGAGCAGTTTGCCGATCTCCGCAGCGCCTGTGCAGGAGATCCGTCACCGCGGAAAGACGGCGGAACTCTGAAAACGACGAAAGGTATCGAGGTGGGACATGTCTTCATGCTCGGCACCAAATACAGCGAAACTATGAAGGCTTTCTTTCTGGACCGTCATGGCAAAGAGTGCCTCGCCGTCATGGGATGCTACGGCATCGGCGTTGGACGCACTGCTGCGTCGGCGATCGAACAAAACCACGACGCCAAAGGCATTATCTGGCCCTTCCCAATTGCACCGTTCCATGTACATCTCCTCCCCCTCACCCAATCAGCACAGACCACCCAAGTCGCTACACAGCTCTACAACGAACTGGGAGCGGCGGGGCTCGAAGTGCTCTGGGATGATCGAGACGAACGTGCGGGCGTAAAGTTCAACGATGCGGACCTGATGGGAGCTCCGTTCCAAGTCGTTGTCGGAGATAAGGGCCTCGCAGAAGGAGTCGTGGAGGTCAAAACTCGAAAGGACGGGGTAAAACTCAAGCTGCCTCCGGCGCAAGTCGCCGCTCATCTGATTCGCATACGAGCAAGTTGAACGCCCTACCGCCCGCTAACGGCTTTCTCCACATTGTCACGCTCGCAACTTTCCCAGTCTGAAACCGCCTTTTCCTTGCCTTCCATTCATGATCAGCTAGACTGGGCTTCAATCTCTACTTCAAGGCACATGTGATCACGTGGATCCTACGTACTCTTCACTGAGCATACGGAGACGATCTTCATAGTCCATGGCCGGAGCTTTTGGAATGCAAGCCAATCCCATCCCAAAAAATCTTCAGGAACTTCAACAGAAAGTGGCTTTCGCCGAAAACGTCAAGCGCATCACGGACCAAATCCATGCGGCCAGCGATCTTGACTATATTCTCCTCGATCTACGCAAAGAAATTCTCAGCGTCTTCGATGCCGAAGACCTTACCATCTTCGCGTTCGATCAAGAGAAGAAAGAAATTTTCTCTAAAGTCCCTCACATCGACAGCGTCGAGGAATTCCGCATTCCCATCACCGAGCAAAGCTTGGCTGGGTTCTGCGCAAAGTATCTCCGCCCAGTGAGCATTGCCGACGCCTATAACATCGCAGAACTGCAAGGCATCCATCCCTCACTCGTCCATGACACATCCTACGATAAACGGACTGGATTCAAGACAAAACAGGTCCTGACTTACCCCATTGTAGCGGACAACAAGTATTTGATGGGAGTTCTTCAACTCTTCAACAAAAAGAGCGGCGTACGTTTCACGAGAAAAGACGAAGAATCTGTCGCGGAAATTGCCAAGGCACTCGGCATCGCCTTCTTCAATCTCCGCAAGGTTTCGAAGAAAAATCCGACCAAGTTCGACCGCCTAGTCACGAACAATCACATTACCCAGAACGAGCTAGATAATGCGATTGTCGAGGCCCGGAAAGGATTGTCGGACTTCGAGAGTATCTTAATCGAGAAGCACAAGGTACCCAAAACCGAGATCGGCAAGTCGCTCGCCCAGTTTCACAAGTGCCCCTACATCGAGTACAGCGAACGAACACTTGTTGATATCGAACTCCTGAAAAACCTCAACGTCGACTATCTCAAAAAAAATCACTGGATGCCGCTCAAGCGGGACCGAACCGCCATCGAAATTTTGACGGATGACCCGAGCGATCTTGACCGCGTGGCAGATATTAAGCGGACGTTTCCCGGCCTCAACATTCGCTTTGCGATCAGCCTCCGTCGTGACATCGCTCAGTTCCTCGGCTCCGCCACAGGGCAGGGAGACAATGGCAGCACACGAAAGTTAGATGAAAATGTCTCCGACATTCTCGGCGAACTCGTCAATGACGCCCAAGAGGCGGCAGCGGAGGAAGCTGGAGGCGGGCTTGACGAAAACGACAATGCCATCGTGCGGCTGGCCAATCAGATCATCGCCGATGCCTATCGACAAGGCGCCTCCGATATACATGTCGAACCCTATGGCGAAAAACGTGAAACGCTTGTTCGATTTCGAGTCGAT
>DATHTZ010000052.1:0-2441 GCA_035462675.1 Nitrospiraceae bacterium
GGGCAGATGAAGTCAAAAAAGCTGAGCATGCCCAAGGTGGGAAGCCCCATGTAGACAAGGACAAAATTACCATTGATGAGATCGCCAATGCCCTAGCCGCACCGCCGAACCTGCCTCAGGAGTCTCTAGACGTTGCAAGCAGCTTCCTCAATCAGTCTCTGCCGCAACTGCTGGCCGATGATGACCGCTTAGGCACGCGACTGGGATTTGGCGAGAGCATGAGCAATTCAACATCTATCGATCGCGCCCTGCCGATTCTGCTCGTTCGGCGGAACGACATTCTGAAGGTGATGACAAAGCTCGCGACTCCATTCGAGATTGTCAACAACTCCAACAATTGGAGGAAGGATGATGCCGGCCGCTTGGTCCCGAATCGAATCGTCTTCTCGCTCAAGACGGATAATAACGCGTCCATCATCGATCCATACTCCTGGTCGTCCGTGACTCTGGAACAGTTTCAGGAAGGATCCTGGCGCATCATCCAGGCCGGCGCCCCTAAACTCTCTCGCGCCATGAGACAGTATGAGGATCCCGGGGTCAACCATTTCCTTGTGTGGGTCCCGGATCTGAACAGACATTATCTCGGACAGATCATCACGGCTGGCGAGGCACGTGAACGTAAAATAATTCTCACGACACTCTTTGATGACCGGTTTGTGCGAGTGCCGGATGCACAAGGGGAGCATATCCGGAAAGCGGGAGAGAAATTTGATGTAACGTCGGAAGAATTTATCTTCCACCTCCAGCGACTCTATAAAAATCTCGAATTTCCGACAAAACATGTGGAGGGCCCGATACCAAGCCCGAGTTCAAAGCAGTACTCACCGCCCAAATGATAACGCCCCGAGGACAGTGACAGGTTAAGAATGGAGGCCTACTGGATCATGAACATCATCTCAGAACAGGAGGAGAAGATGGGAAAATTGCGACAGTTGCTAAAACTCAACCGAACGGGGTGGAGCCTCTCCATTGGTCTCCTGTTGGCTGGACTTCTCAGCGGATGCGGGCTTCCGTTTATCAACGTGGACGTAAATGTCGTCACCACGGGAGGCGCCTGCCCATCAGTGAAAGGAGGGCCGGTAACTGTTCCAGGCGGTGCATGCAACGCGACGACAATATCGAGCAATAAAGATGCAACTGGCGCTTGGCACACGACGCTTCATAGAACGATTGTTGCCAGTGATAATCTTCAGTGCCGCGCCGCTACTGTGATGTGCAATTCTTCGAATCCCGGTTTTAAGTTGTGTGGGGGAGTGTATAAACAATGCAAAACCCTTTACACACCTGTAGATGCAACGACAGGCAATTGTATTTGTGATTGTCCTGCGCAGTGATGGTCGAAGGTTGAAGTGGTTCCTGGGGGTGTCTGCTAACGTGTAGATAAAACGGGCGGAGAGGCATGGTCCGCGCAGATAAGTCTCGCGATCTGTTTAGGCTTTCTCACAAGGAGGCAAGACGATGAACCCTGCGTCTGCCGGATGTTCAAGATCCATGTCTTATCGCCGTCAGAGGTGGAGAAGGGCATTGTCCCCGACGTTCATCCTGTGTGGTGCACTGCTTGTCGTAACGTCAATCAGCCATTCTCTTGCCGCAGCTCCCATCACGCAGTCCGGATTAAACACTCAAGTCAGCCCACCGATTATCCTTCCGAGTGGACAGACCGAATACAACATCACCGGCGGCACGAGACCAGGTGGCGGGGTCAATCTGTTTCACAGCTTCGGCGACTTCAACGTCCCGACCAACAACATCGCCAATTTTCTCAATTCGGGATCGGTAGACTCCGCCGGCCATCCGCTTGGCGCTGGACTGCCGACCTCCAACATTCTGGGCCGCATCGACGGGGGCAATCCGTCCAGTATCTTTGGCATGATTCAGACCAACGGACCAGGGGGATTCCCAACCGCCAATCTCTTCTTGATGAACCCGTACGGCTTTCTGTTCGGCCCCCATGCCACCGTGAACGTTGGTGGGATGGTGTCTTTCACCACGGCGGATTATCTGCGATTTCAAGGAACCCAGACCCTGTTCAACAAAGTATCAACTCCTGAATCGCTTAGCCTGCTGTCGACTGTTCCTGTGGCCGCCTTCGGGTTCCTAGGCAACAACCCAGCGGCCATCGCCATTCAAGGCAGCACACTTCAGGTCGCACAGGGCCAGAGCCTGTCCTTGGTCGGCGGAAACAAGGGATTCAACTATACCGATCCTGATACAGGCAATTTAGCCCCTGTCGCCGTCCCAGGTGGAGTCACGATGACTGGTGGCAAACTGCTGGCACCAGGCGGTCAGATCAATGTCGTCAGCGTGGCATCGCCCGGTGAGGTCCTCGCCTCGATTCTCCAGTTACAGCCGAATGTGACTGGCGCATCGTTCACGTCATTGGGGAACGTTTCAATTGAACAGGATGCTCTCATCGACACTTCAGTAGCGCCTGGTGGCAC
>DATHTZ010000053.1:0-2261 GCA_035462675.1 Nitrospiraceae bacterium
ACCGCCCCCCAGAAGACCATCATATTGAGTGTTACCATCTTCGCTGCGAACGCAAAGTCAGGGGTAAAGGCCCAGGGAGAGACATCGGCCATCAGCTCGCTTACGTGCCACGCCAACCGTCCGGAGGAACGGATATAGCCCATGAGACCCATGACCCACGTAAACGCCGCAGCCAGTCCGAATAATCCGGCCATACCCCTGAGAGAAATCTTTCCCCACTGGATCGGCCCATGGAGGACCGAGCCTTTGAGCATCATACGATTGATGATCACCCCGATCACAAGGACCGTCAATGTAGTTGCAGCCTGCGGCGTCGACAACCCGACGCGGAGCTTCGCCGGCAGATAGTACCCATACACTGAGAGCCAGATAATGTTAAGCGCCCCCAGAACGAATAGCGCGCCGATGAGGATGTTCCCTTTCTTGGCCCAAGACACGACCATCGTTCGATTGGCGCGACGGTAATAGATGAAACTCATCGTGGTCACGAGAATCATGATATTGACTGCGCCGTTCTTCGCCGACATCACTCCGTAGTTGCCGACCACGGGATGTGACGCCCCACCCATTGCTTTCACTTCACCGGCCGACATCCAAACGGTGTGTGGCGTCAGCCAAATAAACAGAGCCACCATGAACACCGAGAGCAGCACTTGGTAATAGGGCTGATACCGCTCTCCCCCTTGAAGGCGTGCCATACTCTGCCAGAGATAAAAGTTGACTCCCAGGAAGAGGACGCCGATCAAGATGGCCTGCACGACGAAGAGCCAGGTGAGCAATCCACCCATCATCGTCACACCCATACTCTGACTGAATGCGTAGACCGACCGCATCAACCAGTAGCCGGCAAAGGGCATCGGTAACAATGCGATTACCGTGACAAATAAAAATATATGCCCCACCCAGTCGAAATAGGCGCTCTCTTTTTCTGACTTGCTGGTGAAGAATCGATAACACGCGTATGCCATCACGACCGCGCCACCGGACATGATGTTTGCCAGGAAGCGATGGACGTTCAATGGATTCCACAAAGCCGAATGGAGCAAATGCCATCCGTTCCCCAAAAACTGCCCTTTCGCATCAACACCAGCCGGCGCCATCATGAAGGCCGACCAGGCGTTTGCCAAAAGCAGCAATGCCGTCCCAAACAGGTTGCTCAATAAGCCGATCGATGCATGAACCCACTTCGAAGCCGGCTCAGCCAGCCGGCTCCAACTATAGTAATAGGTAATGAGCAGCAGCGATTCCCCGAGGAACACGAACGCATAGACCGGCATGAAGGTCTTGAACGTCCCGCCCATGTACCTCATGAAGCTGGGATAGAAATAGAGAAAGATCCCCAGCATGATACTCCCGACTACAGCCGTGACTGACAGGGCAAGGAGGGCGACTTTTGCCAAATCACGCGCGAGGCCGTCATAGCGAAGTGCGAGTTCAGGCTTTCTGCTGCTGAGCCCAAGAAATTCCAGCAACACACAAAAAATCGGCAACGCGAGGACAAACCCTCCGAAGTAGGTGTGGAGTTGTGTGACGAACCACACGAGCAATCGACTGTCCAAGGGCCCAATGCGCGAGTACACCGTCTCCTGGGGAGAAGGCGCCGACGGCCCCTCGGGGGTCCCTGGTGTCTTGAAATAGAGATCGGTGGCATCCTCGGCAAAGGATTGGCTTTGAAGACCCCAGCCAACTCCTAAGGCCGCGAGAATAACCAACAGCAAGACAGAAAACCCGACGACTCTGTACATTCTGCTCTTCGTGACCATATTCAGAACCATACTCTTAGCAGGCTGTCCTCGTAATTCGTGAAAGGTGAAATGTAAAACGTGAAAAGTTTCGGAGGAAGAGTACTTGGCAGTCCCTCGTTTTCACGTTTCACCTTTTACTTTTCACAATCCTGCAGAACGAAGTGAGCCCTTTGCTGGCGGACTTTTTCAGCATCCTGTTACACCTTCGAGCCGGAACCAGCCTGCATCGAAACACCTGCTCCCGTTGACTTGCCAAGAATTCCCATGACAAAGGGACAACGGAGCAAGGCGCTTGACATTGTGTGTCCCTGTTGTTCTTCTATTTCCCGGCGAAACCCGAGATAATAGCAATACAGCGCCATCATACCTGTCACGAATCCGCCGACGACCATGGCATAGGCAGTGGGAATTCCTGGCTGTCTTAAGAGGAAGATCACACATCCCGCCGCCACAAGATAGTACGTCGCGGCAAAGGAGAGCCCAGGCCACCACCAATATTTGAGCAACTCACCCGCC
>DATHTZ010000054.1:0-4018 GCA_035462675.1 Nitrospiraceae bacterium
GTGGCGGTGCGGCGCGTCAACATCACCGATCGCTCCAAAGAGAACCTGCTCGATTATCTCGACCCGAAGAAGTACACCATTCTTCCCAACACCGCCGGCTGTTACAACGTGGAAGATGCCTTGCGCTATGCCCGCTTGGCCAGAGCCGCCGGCGTGTCGGATTTGATCAAGCTGGAAGTGCTTGGTGATGAAAGGACCCTCTTCCCCGATACGGCCGGATTGATCGAAGCAGCGAAGATTCTCGTCAAAGAAGGCTTTATCGTGCTGCCCTACACGAATGACGATCCCATCGTGGCTCAGAAGCTCGTCGATGTTGGGTGTCCCGCCGTCATGCCATTGGCGGCGCCGATTGGGTCGGGACTCGGTATCCGCAATCCCTATAATTTGAAAATCATTATGGAAATGATCAAGGTGCCGATCGTCGTCGATGCCGGTGTCGGGACCGCGTCCGATGCCGCATTTGCCATGGAATTGGGGGCGGACGCTGTGCTGATGAACACGGCCATTGCCGGAGCCAAAGATCCCATTGCCATGGCCGAGGCCATGAAATATGCGCTGCTGGCAGGTCGACTTGCCTACAAGGCTGGGCGAATCCCACGAAAACTGTATGCTACAGCCAGTAGCCCCATCGAAGGGATGCTCTAGCCCGCAGGATGCTGAAAACGCCCGCCAGCGGCGTTCTCGCGTCGTTCAGAGGCTCAACGTACCGAAGCGTACGCCTCGCCTCTTCGCTCGCTGCGGCCTTGCTGGACGATCGTTTTGAGCATCCTGCTCAGGACTCAGCACTTCGCCGATGTTGAAACTCTCCAGCCGTCTTCTTGTCGTCACGGATCGTCATCAGACCAATGGGCGTCCGTTGGTCCCCCTTCTGCAGCGAGTGCTCACAGCCGGGATATCAATTGTTCAACTTCGTGAGCGCGATCTTTCAACTAGAGAACTTGTGACGCTTGCGCGTGAGGTGCAGGCCGTCACGGCTTCGTGCAATTCCCAACTTCTCATCAATGATCGGATCGATGTCGCAATGACGCTGGAAGGAGTCGGTGTCCATTTGCGCAGCAATAGTCTGCCTCTGTCGGTCGCACGGCAGTTAGTGGGAGCCCAGCGTCTGCTGGGTATTTCCGTGCATTCGGTTGAAGAGGGGCTGTCAGCACAGTCGCAGGGCGCAGACTACATCGTGCTTGGCCCGATCTATGAGACACCGTCCAAACAGATGTTCGGCCCGCCGCTCGGCATTCACACACTTGAGAAGGCATGTAAACTACTCCGTATCCCGATTATCGGGATCGGCGGAGTGACAGCGGCTCGTGCGCGTGAAATGCGGTGCGCCGGAGCATTCGGTGCGGCGGTGATCACGGCGATCCTCGGTGCGGCCGATGTGGAGTCGGCGACGCGCGAGGTACTCGATGCCGTGACGCTCGAGCCGTGAGGTGCGTGACGCACGGCCATCACGCGTAGGATGACGCCGTCTGGTTGACCACCCCAGGAACGGGTGATAGAATCCGCGCAAGACAAGGACTTCTCGATTCAGCGAAGGGTTTAGCTTTTTTCGAGTAGGGCCATGGACGGCAAGAAAGAAAGTCCGAGTCGATTCCGGTCTCTCCGAGATTCTGTCACGCAGATCACGAAGCGGTTGACTGAGGGAGAAACGGACGTGGCACCACGCAACGACGAACATTTCAGAGAAGTTGAAAAGCTTCGTGTGCAGATCCAGTCGATGGACGAAGAAATCCGTCGGCTGTACCAGTCCCGCTACCAGCTCGACCAAGCCACCAAACAGAACGAAAAGCTCGTTGCCACCCTCCAGGAAGCGAAGGGGCAGATTGAAGCGTTGCGTGCCGAAGTTGAGAAACTGACCGCGCCTCCTTCGGCCTATGCCATCTTTTCCAGCCTCAATGCCGACGGGACCGGCAATATCTATGTCTCAGGACGAAAAATGAAAGTCAGTGTGCATCCGTCGATCAATGGGAAGACGATGCGCAAGGGGCAGGAAGTGCTCCTGAATGAAGCCTTGAACGTGATTGAGGTCAAGGGTTTCGATATCCAGGGTGAAGTTGTGCGGCTCAAAGATGTGCTGGAAGGCAACCGTGCCTTGGTGACCCTGCATTTCGACGAAGAAAAGGTTGCCGAACTCGGTGATCCGCTGCTCGCCGAACGATTGAGCGTCGGCGACCATCTGCTCTACGATCCCCGTTCCGGCTATGTCGTCGAGAAGTTGCCGAGGTCCGAGTCGGAAGAGTTGGTTTTGGAAGAAGTGCCCGATGTCGACTATGAGCACATCGGCGGGTTACAGCATGAGCTGGAGCAGGTCCGCGATGCAGTGGAGTTGCCGTTTCTCCATCCGACCCTGTTTTCAGAGTACAAGTTGAGTGCGCCCAAGGGGGTCTTACTGTACGGACCGCCGGGCTGCGGAAAAACTTTGATCGCCAAGGCCGTGGCGAATTCGATTGCCAAGAAGCTCGGGCATCTCACCGGCAAAGAAGTGCGGAGTTATTTCTTGCATGTGAAGGGCCCTGAGTTGCTCAATAAGTATGTCGGTGAGTCCGAGCGCCAAGTCCGCGAAGTCTTCAAAAAAGCAAAAGAACGGGCTGAGGACGGGAATCCCGTCATCGTATTCTTTGATGAAATGGATGCGCTCTTCAGAACGCGAGGTACCGGAATTTCCTCCGACATCGAATCGACGATCGTCCCGCAGTTTCTTTCAGAAATCGACGGCATGGAGCGGCTTCGCAATGTGATCGTGATCGGAGCCAGCAATCGCCAGGATCTCATCGATCCGGCTGTTCTCCGCGCCGGACGGTTGGATGTAAAGGTCAAGGTGGGTCGTCCCGACGCAGTGGCGGCCAAGGATATTTTTTCGAAGTATCTGAGTATCGACCTGCCGTTTGCCGAGGAAGATTTGAAACGCCATGGTGGAGACGCCAAGGCCCTAGTCGAACAGATGACCGATCTCACGGTCGGGGCGATGTATGCGCCGTCGGAAGAGAATAAGTTCATCGAGGTCACCTATGCAAACGGTGAAAAAGAAGTGCTGTACTTCAAGGATTTTGCGAGCGGCGCGCTGATCGAAGGCATCGTGTCGCGCGCGAAGAAGTTTGCCGTCAAGCGGGCGATCGCGAAAGAAGGCCGTGGCCTTCGGTCCGAGGACTTGATCCGCGCCATTCGGGAGGAGTTTAAGGAACACGAAGACCTGCCCAATACGACGAATCCTGACGACTGGGCGAAGATCTCCGGGAAGAAAGGCGAGAAGATTGTGCATCTTCGGACGATCAGCGGAGGCCCGGGCGAGTCGCGTCAAATCGAAACCGTGACAACAGGACACTACCTCTAACAGGCTGCGGAAAGAAAGACTCTATGGGCAGGCCAGGACATTACAGGTTTGCACGTGTGGCACAAGAGGAGAGGTCCACGCAGGATGCTCAAAAAGGCCGTCCAGCAAGGCCGCAGCAAGCGAAGAGGGGAGGCGTACGCTTCAGTACGTTGAGCCTCTGCGCGAAGCGAGAACGCCGCTGGCGGGATTTTTCAGCATTCTGCTAAGACATCGTACCCCATGCAGGAATCTACCGCATTGACGACTCCCCGTGTCCTGGGAACTGAGACAGAGTTCGGCATCGCGTCACGCGATCCTGCCGCCGCAGATCCCGTCTCCAATTCCATTGCCGTCATCGCGCACTATCCGGGCCTGACGGCTCCTATGGCTGTCTGGGACTATGAAAATGAGAACCCGCTGCTCGATGCGCGTGGCTTTGAAGTCGAGGGGGAACGGGAGCGGCCCAATCCTGAGTACAATCGTCAGCTGAATAAGGTGCTGGCCAACGGGGGGCGTCTCTACGTCGACGGCGCCCATCCGGAATATTCCACGCCCGAGTGCACCAATCCGCGAGAAATCGTGGCGTTCGAACGAGCCGGCGAGCGAATTCTCGCCCAGTGCCTGGAACAGATGGCGCGCGCCACCGGGCGGGATCATTGCGTGCTGTATAAGAATAACTCGGACGGCAAGGGGAATAGCTACGGCTATCAC
>DATHTZ010000055.1:0-2897 GCA_035462675.1 Nitrospiraceae bacterium
GATCAGCATCGCGTTAGAAGCCAGTCGTACTGGCATTGTCGTGTGACGCGACAGAATGAGAGCTAACTGAGTATTGGCGGTCGGGTGAATATGATACACAAAGACAAAGGCCATACCTGTCTGAGGCGGCAAGACGTCCAAGAGCCCCGTATATGCATTAAGCGCTCCAGCGGAGCCGCCAATGCCAACAACGTAGGTGGGATGTACTCCCACGACCTAGGTCGAGACCCCCATCTCTCTTGATTTGCGACTCATTGTTTCTTTCTCAGAACTACCTGTACCAACCTTTTTTTTCTGATCGGTGTCTATGTCGGCACTCATTGGTACGAGGTGAATTCCGTCATCATTCAAAACTAATTTGTGGACGTCACTGGAGTGACCCATGCCCCGAGACTTTACGATGTACAGTCCACGAATGCGTCTTTTGCCCGCCTCTTCCTCTAGTTCTCTCACTACGACCCAGGTGTCAATTAACGACGAGACGCCGACTTCACCGCTTTTGTAATTTTGTGCGGTTGACGAAACAAGACTGGTAAAATACCCGGTTATGCCCTTGGATTTTAAAAGATCGATCATGCGAGTAACCATGGATTGAATTTCACGTTGGCTCCCCTCTGCAATGAGACTTGTCAGGGGATCTATGACCACAGATTGTGGGTTGAAACCTTCAAGGGTCTTGTATAAATCGAGCAGATGCTGCTCTAACCCAAAAAAGGACGGTCTCGTAGACACGATCTTTAAGAGTCCTTTTTTCACCACTGGTTCCAACTGAAGACCGATGGAACTCATGTTTTGAATGAGCTGCCCCGAAGATTCTTCATACGACAAGAACAGGCACCGTTCTCCACGTTTGCATCGGTCTAATGCGAAGGCAGCCGCGAGGCTTGTTTTGCCAGTGCCTGCGGTACCTGAAATGAGTATCGTGCTGCCCTTGGTAAAACCTCCACCCTGGAACATTTTATCTAACGACGGAATTCCTGTCGAAACTCTCTTGTCTGTGCCCGGTTGATCGAGTCCTGCAGCAGTGATAGGAATGACTGACAGGCCATTTTTGTCAATGACGAACGGATATTCGTTTGTGCCATGATTTGAACCGCGATATTTAATGACACGAATCCTACGGATGGAAATTTGTTCATTCACTCTGTTATCCAGGAAAATGATGCAATCGGAAATGTACTCTTCCAGGCCATGACGCGTATACAAGCCCTGTCCCGGCTCGCCGGTAACGATTGCCGTAACTTGTTTTGCCTTCAGCCATCGGAACAGTCTTTTTATCTCTAAGCGAAGAATGCCTGCATCGGTCAGGCCAGCAAAGAGAGATTCAATAGAGTCTAACACCACGCGTTTGGCGCCAATGGAATCGATGGCATGCTCCAAACGAATGAGGAGTCCTTCAAGATTAAAGTCGCTTTCTTGAATGTCTCTGCGCTGCAACAGAACATGGACAAGTAGAATCTTCTTTTGTGACACCAGCCCTTGTAAATCCAGGTTGAGAGAAGCTACGTCGTTATACAGCTCCTCTTCTGACTCTTCAAAGGACAGGAAGACGCCAGGCTCGTTATAATTGATCGCGCCCTTGACTACAAAATCAATCCCCCAAAGGGTTTTTCCAGAACCGGCACTTCCGCAAATTAACGTGGTTCTATTTTTCGGAAGCCCGCCTTCTGTAATTTGGTCAAAACCTTTGATGCCGGTGGGGCACTTGTATAATTGAGGATGTTTTATGGCCTTTGTTTTCTTGGAAGTTTTGGGCATGCATGTCTCCAATCAGTTCGATCGACATTCCGATCGTAGACTAAGATAATGCAACGTCGAAAACTGTCCCATAGTGCACAGTGATAAGAACACGAATGAGGGAGGCCAGTGAGCTAATACCTAGAAATAAATGGGGTTAGTCGTGGAGGATATTCTGAAGGGAACGGTGTACTGTCAGTCCACCGTTGTATTCGATGAGCCCCAATTTACGGAACTTGTTCATGAAAAAGCTCACGCGAGAGCGCGTCGTGCCGATAATTTCCGCGAGCGTTTCCTGGCTGATCTTCGCAATCACTCGCTCCTGTTTGCCGTCCGCACCAAAGTTGGCCAGCAGGAGCAGGACCCGCGCCAGCCGCATCTCGCTGGAGTGGGAGAGCTGATCCAGCAAATCCTCCTGCAGCCGGATGTTGCGGGTCAGCAGATGGTAGAGGAACAGTTCGGAAAAAGCCGGTTCGTCGTGGAGCACCTGAACCGCCTGCGCTTTCTCCAGTCGCACGATCCGGCAATTCGTCAGGGCCGTGGCCGTAACCATGCGCGTCGGCTGGCCCGCGAGGCAGCTCTCGCCAAAGAAGTCGTCGGCCCCGAGCATGCCAACGGCCACTTCTTTGCCCTTTGAGGATACGATCGTGAGCTTGATCGTGCCGTGCTGTATAAAATAGATGTCGTCGGCCGGGTCGCCTTGCGAGAACACTTGCTGGTTCTTCCGATAGTTGCCAATCGTGTGTCCTGCGCCGATCTTGGCAAGAAAGATTTGTGGATCGAAAGGCAGTGTTGACTTCGGTTCCGTTCCTGCTTTCTTTGAAACCGACAGCGGCCTGAAACGGCGGCTGATTCTGGATAACTCGAGAGTGATTCCCTGAGGAGGCAGCACGAAATCAACACAGGCTGAAGCCTGCGCACTGAGAGGCATGCCGTTTACATCGGCAGACATGTCCTGAGCAATGGTTATTCAGAAGTGGCCCCGGAAATTTGAACAAGCCGATCAGTGGAGGATCTGCTACCGTTGATGGCCCTGCTGGGCGATGAAAGGGAGCAGACGATGGCAACACGAACGAGACGGACGCATTCAGCGGTGTTCAAAGCCCAAGTGGCGCTGGCCGCGCTGGGCGGCGACAAAACGCTGGCCGAACGGGCACAGC
>DATHTZ010000056.1:0-12005 GCA_035462675.1 Nitrospiraceae bacterium
GGGTACGTTGCAGGGAGACGGGCGACTGAGAACGATGCTGGGGGGCATTTTCAGCATTCAGCTCATCAGTAGTAAGGCCAAGGTTGCCAGTAGGGGCTCCAGTAAGGCCCCCAATAGGGGCCTGGTCCCATATAGGGACGGATGCGGGGAGCCACGTTTTCCCATGTGCCCCACACTTGCACACGTTTGATGGTGAGAACGGGATAAGTATAGTCCGTTTCATCCAATGGCTGTGTGATGGAGCCGGAGACCTCGCCGGTCACGGTGACTCTGGTTCCCGGTGGGATGGTCGCCGGGTCGAGGAATTCTCGGTAGATGGCGATGAAGCGGCCTTGTGATTGGGTCAAGTCATATCCAGGACGCGTCGATCGATCGAGTGGCAGCTGTAAGATCTCGATCCTCGTGCCGTCTTTATGTCGTCGGGCCGTCAAGACTTTGCCGCCAAAGACCGCCGATTGACCTTGATAGGAGCCTGGTGCTTCTTTGACTTGGAGAAAGGTGAGCGCCTGTTTGTCCTCCGTCTCTTGTGTCGAGGCACAGCCTACCAGCATGACGAGCAAGGCGATTGTAGAGAGCAGTGTACCTGCCAGGAGCCTGTCCGACACTATCATTCGTGACGAGGTGAACGAGAGGCAGGTAGATACGCGGTCGCAGGCATTGAAGAACTGGAGGCGTATTCGCTGGAATAGGGTGAAGATTTTTCGAGGCTGAGAACAATGTAGATGCCTAGCCCTCGTTCGCCGCAGTTGAAGAGGCAATTTCGGACAGGCCCCTAGCATGGACACAGTATAACAGAGAGTAAGTTCGCGGTACATTCGCTATAATGAACGATCAGCGTTCATCCAAGAAAGGAGTTGATATGGTGAAGAGACACTATGCGCAATGGGCCTCGGCGATTTGTGCGGTTTTTGTATGGAGCGTTGTCGTCCTGTGGGGCTCACCAGCCACGGCTGTGCCCCTCAATATGCAGGGCAAGTTTGAAATCCTACCTGGTGAGGTATCCACGCACACACCTGGCAAGGTGAAGTTGATGGAGTTCGCCGACTTTTACTGCCCGCATTGTCACCAGTTTGACGAGACAGGGTTGCCGCTGCTTGTGAAAGAGTTTGGCAATAAGTTGGAGATCACGATGGTCGGGTACCCTGTCATTCGCGGGAAGCTCCCGACGGCATTCGATATGTATGAGCAGGCCAAGATGATGGGTAAAGGTAATGAAATGAAGAAAGTGTTGTTCCGCACGATTCACAAAGACAAAATCGACGGCGTGCTGGATCGCTCGATTCGTTCGCTCTTGATCAAAGAAGTCGGCTTGGATGTGGCAGCGTTCGAGGCTGGTATGGAGAGCGGAAAGCCGGCCAAGGCTGTTGAAGACGGCCGGCGGTGGGGAGAGCGGATTAAGGTGTCGTCCACTCCGTCAATCTTGTTGGACGGCAATATCAAAGTCGATGGTGCGAACATGACCCCTGAAAATGTCATCACGATCATTCGGAGCATTCTGGAAAACGATGGGAAGAAGTGAACTCGAATGTGCTGAGTGCTGAGTTCTGAATATTGAATTACGGTGAGCCGGAAAACTTATAACTCAGAACTCAGCACTCAGAACTTAAAACTCCCTCTGAGGAAAGATGGCGATTGATCCAATCTGCGGGATGACTGTCGATCCGGCTACGGCAGCCGGAAGTCACGACCATCGAGGCCAGCATTACTACTTTTGTGGCTTGTCCTGCCTGGAACGATTCAAGGCTGATCCGGAGCGAGCGCTGCAGCCACAGCTGGTAAGTTCTGCTAAGCCAACCACAAGAAAACCCCTTCCGATGATACAGCCTGCCCCGGTTGCGACGGAGGCTGCGGCTATCGATCCCGTATGTGGGATGACGGTACAGCCGGCCACGGCAGCCGGTTCCTATGAGTACCAAGGGAAGACCTATTATTTTTGTGCCACAAGTTGCCTCACCAAGTTTCGGACCGATCCGATCCACTATCTGACCCCTCCTGAACAGCGCGCCCCCCGAGTGATGCCGGTTCCATCCGGTGGGGTGATCGAGTACATCTGTCCGATGGACCCAGAGGTGCTTGAAACTCAACCGGGGGCTTGCCGGATTTGTGGGATGGCGCTGGAGCCTAAAGTCGTCTCACTCGAAGATGAACGGAATCCCGAGCTCGAGGATATGAGCAGGCGGTTTTGGATCTGTCTTGGGCCATCCCTCTTGGTCATGCTTCTGGCCATGGTCGATATGATTCCCGGTCTGTCACTTCCGCTGACCTTCGTTGGTTCGGCGAGAAATTGGGTGCAATGGCTGCTGGCGACGCCGGTGGTGCTCTGGGGCGGCTGGCCGTTTTTCCAGCGAGGCTGGACCTCGGTGGTGAACCGAGCTCCTAATATGTTTACGCTCATTGCTATGGGAACGGGAGCAGCCTATGGCTACAGCACTGTGGCCACCGTCGCGCCAACGCTGCTTCCCAGTTCATTCCGATTGCATGACGGCTCAATCGCGGTCTATTTCGAGGCTGCGGCCGTTATTACGGTGCTCGTCCTGCTCGGCCAGGTTCTTGAGCTGAGGGCTCGAAGTCAAACAAGTTCAGCGATTCGTTCCTTGCTTCGTCTTGCGCCAAAGACAGCCAGGCTGATCAAGTCGGACGGACGGGAAGAAGATGTGCCGCTTGAGCACGTTCAGGTGGGCCATCGACTGCGCGTCAGGCCAGGAGAGCGAGTGCCGGTCGATGGGATGGTTGAAGAAGGTGCGACGTCTGTGGACGAATCCATGATCACGGGGGAATCGATCCCGGTCGAAAAATCAGTTGGGGCTCGTGTGACCGGGGGAACCATCAACGGCACAGGCGGGCTGGTGATGGTTGCTGAACGAGTTGGGCGAGACACCATGCTTGCTCGGATTGTGCAAATGGTCAGTGAGGCGCAACGGAGCCGGGCGCCGATCCAGCGTCTCGCCGACGTGACGGCGGCGTATTTCGTCCCGCTGGTTGTGGCTGCTGCGCTGATCACGGCAGTAGGCTGGGTAATCTGGGGGCCAGAGCCGAAGTTGGCCTATGCGCTGGTCAACGCCGTGGCGGTCCTGATTATTGCCTGCCCCTGTGCGTTGGGATTAGCGACGCCGATGTCGATTATGGTAGGGACCGGTCGCGGAGCGATGGTTGGTGTCTTGGTGAAGAAGGCTGAAGCGTTGGAAGTATTTGGCAAGGTGAACACGCTCGTGATTGATAAGACCGGGACCCTCACGGAGGGCAAACCGAAACTGCTGTCGGTGCGGTTTGTGCCGCCTTGGTCCGATGTGGATCTGTTGCGCTTCGCCGCGAGTCTTGAACGGAGCAGCGAACATCCGCTGGCCGCAGCGGTGGTGGCAGGAGCGAAAGAGCGGGGGATCGTGTGTGACCCGGTCGAGCAGTTTCGTTCGGTGACGGGGAAGGGTGTAACGGGGGTGGTCGCTGGCCGCCGCGTGGCCATCGGGACCGCTGCATTCTTGCGAAACGACGTAGGAGTATCCGGTCAGAGCCTCACGTCGTTGGACGAAGAAGCGGCCGCACTTCGTCGAGAAGGGCAGACGATTCTGTTTGTCGCGATCGATGAGCAGGCTGCCGGTGTACTTGGTGTGGCGGACCCGATCAAAGCCTCAACGGCGAGCGCGGTGCAGGCCCTGAAGGATGAGGGTATTCGCGTCGTGATGGTCACGGGAGATCATCGCGATACAGCTGAGGTGGTGGCCAGGCAACTCGGCATTGAGGAGGTCATGGCCGAAGTCTTGCCGAACCAAAAGGGAGAGATCATCGCCCGTCTCAAGTCGCAAGGCCGAGTGGTGGCGATGGCCGGCGATGGGATCAATGACGCACCGGCTCTCGCGTTGGCCGATGTTGGGATCGCTATGGGCACCGGGGCAGACACGGCCATCGAGAGTGCGGGGATGACGCTGGTGAAAGGAGATCTGCGCGGGCTGGTCCGTGCGAGGCGGCTGAGCCAAGCGACCATGCGGAATATTCGGCAGAATCTCCTGTTTGCCTTTCTCTATAATGTGATTGGGGTGCCGATCGCAGCCGGTGTGCTCTATCCGGTCTGGGGGGTGCTCTTGAGCCCCATGATCGCCAGTGCCGCCATGACCTTCAGTTCTGTCTCGGTCATCACGAATGCCCTCCGGTTACGGCATGTGGAATTGTAAGTGCGCCTTCGACCAACGCATGCTAGGCTACAACCGTTTGTCGTTAATCGGATGAGGCCAGCAGCGATCCGTGAGACGTGAATCGTTAAACGTGAAAGGTTTCTGAAGAAGAGCACTGGGCAAGCCTATGATTCACCTTTCACGTCTTACGTTTCACGGTTCTTGGGAGCGAAGCGAGAACGCAGCTGGCGGACCTTTTCAGTAGCCTGCTAGAAAGGACCGAGACGTGTTTCGACACAGTCGTCTGTTACGAATCATAATAGGACTCTGTGCCGTGGGCTCGATCATCGGTGGAACAACTCTGGCCGGGACCCGTGTGGTTCCTGTGGCAGGCGGAGGCGAACTCCAAGCGCAGATTAAGGGGACCGCGACCAAAGTCATCCCTGCTGTCGTCAGCATTGCTTCCACGGTGATGGTTCGAGATCAAGCGTTCAGCGACGAAGCACTGCCGTTCGGGCTGTTCAAGGATACCCCGTCACGACGGCAATATGGCCAGGGCTCGGGCGTCATTGTATCGTCGGACGGCTACATTATGACGAACAATCATGTCATTGCCGATGCGGTCGATGTGGAAGTGATTCTCGCCGATCGGCGGCAATACAAAGGACGAGTGGTGGCCACCGATCCGAAAACCGATGTGGCGGTGGTAAAAATTCAGGCGACCAATCTTCCGACAGTCACGTGGGGGGATTCAAGTACGCTCGCTGTCGGCGAATTTGTGCTTGCGATCGGGAACCCCCTTGGTTTGAGCCGCAGTGTGACGTTCGGCATTGTCAGTGCCGTCGGTCGCGCCGATGTCGGTGTCGCCGACTTTGAAGATTTCATTCAAACAGATGCCCCCATCAATCCAGGCAACTCCGGCGGGGCATTGGTCACCCTCAATGGAGAATTGGTGGGGATCAATACGGCCATTGCGAGTCCTACAGGCGGGAGCGTCGGCGTGGGTTTCGCTATTCCGAGCAATATGGCCCGAGCTGCCATGCAGAGTTTGCTCAAGACCGGTCATGTTGTCCGCGGGTTCCTCGGTGCCTCGACGCAAGATGTCTCGCCCTTGTTAGGCAAGGTTTTTCGTCTCCCGGACGTGAAAGGGGCGATCGTGACCGATGTGCAGGCGAAGGGGTCTGCTGAGAAAGCCGGACTCAAGCGCGGCGATGTGGTCGTGCGATTCGACGGGCGCGATGTGATGGACAGCGGACATCTGCGGAACCTCGTGGCCGCGTCTACGATTGGGAGTAAACACCGGCTGGACCTCATGCGGGAGAGCAAGCCGTACCAGGCTGAATTGGTCGTGCAGGAGGCGCCGCGTGAACGGACCAAGAAGAATCAGGCCGCATCGGCTTCAGCTGCCATGGCTCATCCCCTCGCCGGCGTCGTCTTCGACGATGTGACTACACCGTTGGCTCGGCAGATGGATTTGGCGGTCACCAGTGGGGTGGTGGTGACCGATATTGAAGAGGGCAGTCTGGCCGAATCTTCCGGTCTCCAGCCAGGCGACGTGGTGCTGGAACTCAATCGTCAGCCTATCCCCAACTTCGACGTGTTTCAGCGACTGGCCGATCCGATTAAGCCCTCCGATTTGGCGCTTCTGCTGGTCAATCGGCAGGGGAACGTCATGTATATTCCCGTGAAGGGCGAGTAGCCACAATCTGAACCGGGTCTGTCATTCACTTCGGTGCTACAAGAGAAACAGCTTGGGATCGCGCGCCCGTTCGATAAGCCAGGCGCAGGCTAAGTTGGCGATGCCGAGACTGCTCACCAGAACCAGCTACTGATAGGTCCAGGATTTTCGCAGGCCGCAGGCTAGCGACAAGAGCATCTCGACGATCGCCAGTTGTCGCACCTCCACAATGCTGCTGTGGAGGTGCGACAACATCTGTCAGTGCATGGACGCCATCGGCTTCTCGACGATGTCTCCCTTCATCGGACCGAGCGCGCCGAGCAACTCGTTTTTCTCACGCTCCGGGACTTTGAATTTGTTGAGTGTGGCGACCAGATCGCCGACCAACGCGTCAAAGTCGCTGCTGCTGACGCCCATGCCGGTGTGGGTGGCCTTCATACTCCGGCCTGTGTAGGTGCAAGGACCGCCCGAGGCTTGGCAGATCTGTTCCACCAATAGCATCTTCAATCTGGGAATGTCGGTGTTGGCGAACTTGCCGTTGATGCGGTTGTCGGCTGCGACGCGTCCGACGAAATCGTCCACGACGGCAGTAATCGCCGGCTTGCCGCCCAAGCGATCGTAGAGCGGCTTATCCGCCATGGCCGTCGATTTAGACATCGTAGAACCGGATGTCGGTTCCATGGTGTTGCAGCCCGTGACGCTGAGTGCGAGCCCAGCAATGATAAGGGAAGTTGCGACGGTGGTCTTCATGGCCTTGTCCTCCTCATGAATGAAATGGTTGACCCCGCTGTCTTGTCGGCACCTGCCGGCAGCTTGTCTTACACTACGAATGTTCGTTCGATTTGGATGTATCACGCAACGAACCCCTCCTTGCCGGTTCTCTGAGAGGATACGAACTCAGTATCGACAAATTCCTATTGCTCGTATGCCTTGACTGTGCTATGAATTTTAAAATCGTGCTACTGCGAGGCGGCAATGAAGAAGCTTATTCGATTCGGCGTGTCGTTGGACCATCATCTGCTGGATGATTTCGATCTGCACATCAAAAAGCGCAAGTATACAAACCGCTCGGAGGCGTTGCGGGATCTGATCCGGGATAACCTGGTCGGGCAGGAGTGGGACGACGATAAAGAGACGGTCGGGACAATCACCTTTGTGTACGATCATCACGTGCGCGACCTGACGAGAAAACTAACCCATATCCAGCACGACTTTCAGGGCCATATCATGGCCGGCATGCATGTCCATCTCGACCATGACCATTGCCTTGAAGTGCTCGTCGTGAAAGGCAAAGGGTCGGAGATTAAGAAGGTGGCGGACGCGCTGGTATCAGTCAAGGGTGTGAAGCATGGCAAACTCACTATGACGACGACCGGCAAGGGTCTGGTGTAGGCGATGCGCCTGTGTGTTATCGATGGGCGGGGCGGAGGGCTTGGAAAGCGGTTGATTCAGGGTTTGCTGACTCATATTGGTGAGTCGCACGAGATTATCGCGCTCGGCACAAATGAAGCGGCAACCAAGGCGATGAAACAAGCGGGGGCGAGACAGAGCGGGACTGGGGAGCAGCGCATCAAGCAGATGGTCCCGACGGTAGACGTTATCCTCGCGTCGCTCAATCTAGTGCTGCCAGGGGCTATGTTAGGAGAGGTGACCCCCGGCATTGCCCACGCCATTCTCGGCGCACCGGGGCGCAAGCTGTTGTTGCCGCTCAATCGTGCCCGGGTGGAAGTCGTGGGAGCCGAAGCTTTCACGCTCGAAAACTTGATCGGTTGCACCATGCGTCGAGTCCAGGCGCTCCTGAAGTCGTCCGCGCTCGACTGAGATCGTCGAGTCATCCTGCAACATGAACAGCCAGGCCACGAGGGTCTGCGCCAGCCGATGAGTCGGCTGTCGATAGATCATTGTGGGCGTCTCATCCGTCCACACTCCTGAGAGAGTGAGGATAGTTGATCGTGTGGAGCCGCTTGCTGTTCCTGGCGATCCTAATCGCCGTCTTGACTGTCTACGAGTCGGCGCAAGCCCACGATCCCGATGTTACCGAGTTGGAAATCCCTGAGGTCTCTGTCATCGGGGACCGCCCGGTCGCGGCCTCCTCACAGCAATTCATCCCGGACAAAGAAATTCTTCTCCAGCCGCAGGGACGTCCGGCGCAGGTTCTGCGGTTGATTCCCGGGTTCATCACCGTGGAGCATTCGGGCGGCGCCGGCAAGGCGGATCAATATTTCTTGCGAGGCTTTGATGCCGATCATGGCACGGACGTGGCGTTCTTTATCGACAACATGCCGATTAATATGCGCACGCACGGGCATGGCCAGGGATACACCGACCTCAATTTCATCATTCCGGAAACGATTCAAGGCGTGGATGTGGTGAAGGGGACCTATCACGCCGAATTCGGCGACTTCAATACGGCCGGCGCCGTCCGGTTCAAAACTCGCGAGGTGCTGCAAGAGAACGTGGTGCAGGGAGCCGGTGGGCAGTTCGATACGCAGCGGTATCTCTTGATGCTGTCGCCAACCAGGGACAAAGTACGGACGTTGTTTGCCGCGGACGGCTATTACACGAATGGACCGTTTGAGCACGACAATCGCTATTTTCGCTTCAATGTCATGGGCAAGGCGACCATGAACCCGACGGTTCGCTCGGAGTTCAGCGTCACAGGGAGCTATAACAAAGCGAACTGGAACGCCTCAGGGGAAATGCCCTTCCGTGCTGTCACCGACGGCACGACTGGTCGGTTCGGTGCGATTGATCCCTCTGAAGGAGGCAAGACGGAGCACGCGATCGGTCGAATGGAGTACCACTACGATACACCCTCCAATGGGCGGTTCTTTGCCGATGCCTATCTGATGTATTACAAGTTGGACCTCTTTACCAATTTCACTTTTTTTCTGGATAACCCGGTGAACGGCGACGGCATCAATCAGCAGGATCAGCGATACATGTCTGGGGGGAATCTGGGATACCAGCACGCAGGAGAACTCTTCGGCATGCGCAGTGCCGCGACGGCAGGGTTCCAGGTTCGCAATGACAGTATCTCCAATATCCGACTCGGGACCCAGACGACGCGTGTCCCTACTGGGACCATTGTGCAGAGTGCGGTTGAGGAAGCGTCCTATTCGCCGTATGTGAAGCTGGAGCTGCAGCCCCTGCCGTGGATGCGGTTGGTCGGCGGTCTCCGTGTCGACTATTTCACGTTTGATGTCCGCAATCTCTGCGATACCTGCCCCGAGCAGCCGGCCGGCCGAAAGGACTCGGGCCAAGTAAATCCGAAGGCCAACCTGATCCTCGGTCCCTGGTTCAATACCGAATTCTTCGTGAACTATGGCACCGGGTTCCACAGCAACGATGCGCGGTCCACGGTCGTGGGTGGGAGCTCGCCTCTTGCCAGGGCGCAGGGCACGGAGGTAGGCGTGCGATCAAAACCATGGGGTCCAGAGCGGCTGGAATTGCTCGCAACGTTCTGGTGGTTGGATATGAACTCCGAACTCGTGTTTGTGGGAGATACAGGCACCACCGAAGCCCGTGGGCCCACAAGACGTTACGGGGTAGAGGTGGGAGCGCGTGGACAGATCTACGGACCGTTCTATGTGAACGGCAGCTTCACTTGGACCCATGCCCAATTCAAGGACGGACTCGCCATTCCGTTGGCGCCGGACCTAACCGCATTTACGGCTTTGATCATGCGATGGCCGGAAAGTCTTTCCTCGCAGTTACAAATGACCTATCTCGGCGTGAGGAACCTGACAGAGGATCGCACGGTCAAGGCGCCATCGTGGCTCATCTTTGATTTGACCGAACGATATCAATTGCCGATCAAGCTCTCTCATGGGCGACTTGAGGCCTTTCTCTTCGTCCAGAATCTGTTCGATTCCCACTGGGAGGGGGCCACGTTTGCATTCAATTCCCGTCTGCCCGACGAGCCGGCCGGCGGAGTGCAAGACATTCACTTCGTACCGGGCAATCCTCGATTCTTTATGGGCGGCGTTGCATGGTACTTCTAGCAGCTCTAACAGGCTGCTGAAAACGATCTCCAGCTGCGTTCTCGGCTTGAACACATCGTCAACGGGGACCTGGCCGCCTCACCGACTCGGCGGCGCGCACAGACGCGGTGCTCCTTATTCGTCGCACCGTGCGCCCCGAGAGGGTACGCCTCCGGGTTTCTGGGCGCCTGCGGCCTTGCTGGAAGATCGTTTTGAGCAGCCTTAAAATGCGGAAGAGAGAATGCGCACGAGCATCTTTCCGACGAGAGATACAAGAAAGAGATATAGGTGTGCGTCAACGATGAAGTCAGATTCGTGGGCTTCAGTGAAAGAATGGGAAAGCCGATCAAAGAAGATTCTTAACCCCCACTGATTTTTATCCTTATGGAAAGCGTATCCACAAGACGCATTCTCACACGTGCATATTTCAATCGCCCGACGCTCACGGTTGCGAGATCGCTCATCGGCAAATATCTCGTTCGGGTGATCGAAGGTCGTATCCTCGCAGGGAAGATCATCGAAGTCGAGGCCTATGTTGGGCCGCAAGATAAGGCGTGCCATGCGTCGAAAGGGAGAACGCAACGGACGGAAGTGCTGTTTGGTTCACCTGGAATTGCTTACGTCTACCTCATCTACGGGATGTACCATTGTCTGAACGTCGTGACGGAGCGAGAAGAGTTCCCCTCAGCCGTATTGATCCGGGCGATTGAACTTGATGGAGAATTGATCGATGGACCGGGTAGGCTCTGTCGCGCGCTGCAGATCGATCGACGTCTCAACCGCATGGACCTCACGACCGGCGAATCCCTCTGGTTTGAGGATCGAGGGGTATCGGTGAGGAAAGGAGAGGTGGGGGCTCACCCCAGAATCGGTGTCGGTTATGCGGGCAAGTGGGCCGAGAAACTCTGGCGATTCAGATTACGTGCGGTCGCAGCCCCTACGCGGGTGCGATCCGCAAAAAAATAGGGAGGCGCCGGATAGGTCCGGTACCTCCCCGCTGTATCTCGTTGAGCGGCTCGATGAACAGTCTGCTGAAAAACGTGATTTTCCTACAATATGTCGTCGCGATTAACGATCGAGGATCATGTCGGAATGGCTGCAGGATGCTCAAAAAGGCCAGGCTTCTCACCCGCCCAACCCTGGCGCGCCGAGACGCGCCTTGTCCCAGGCAAGGCCGCAGCGAGCGAAGAAGCGAGGAGGTACAAACCGCAATTTGTGTGGGCCGTTCGCCATTAGAATAGATCTTGGCGAACGGAAAAACCCCTCCAGTGCTTCCGACCTCCTAGGAACTACTCTTCAACGTTGAGCCTCTGAGAGAAGCGAGAACGCTGCTGGCGGAATTTTTCAGCATCCTTGCTATTCGATCTTCCGATCCCCGGTGATCTTTGTCGCCGAGGTCACCGGTGGGGCGATCTTGATCTGCGGCCCCTGCACGGTCGGGAGCTGATTCGCTCCCTGGCCTGTGGTAATCCGCGCATTGTCTGTCTTCATGAGATTCTGCTGGGCGTTCTTCACGGAGTCGGCTGCCTTATTCAGCGTACCCTCGCCACGCGCATCCGACTGGCCAGGATCGTTGGCGGTCGGCTGGCCCGTCACAGGGCTCCCGCTGTTCTTCATCGGGTAGCCTTCATGCTTGGGGAGAAGCGATGGATTCGCCGAGGCCATCGACAACGCAAAGAGGACACCGGAGACAGTCGCAACAGTGCCGAGTATGAGCTTCATACGCCTACTCCTTTGAATAAATGATGGTGGCTGGGGACCATAGGTTCTCAACGTCAAGGAGCCTGTCCGACATTGGTCGAATCACGTAGCGGAGATCATAGCCAGGAGGGGGTATCTCTGTCAAAGGAAGAATGGGGAGGGCAGACTAGACGGTCTCCTGTGCTCGTGCAACGCGCGGTCTCAGAAGACCCTCGTTGGACACGCGCAGTGGGAGACCATCTAGCCCGCCCTCAAGGGAGAAGGTAGGACGCGCGCAATCCGAGATATCCCGTGCCCCCTGCCTGGGAGAGAGGGGGCACGAACGAAAGACGCACGATGAAACTGTGGTCGCTCGATGCGCGTAGTGAAGGATGGTCTGGCCACTCCCTTCTTTGAAGGCGAGGAGAAATTAAGCCCTCTATGTATCCCCGTAGTTCGAGTTAACCTCCACCCTCGCCTGTTGAAAACATAAATTCCAGTCAACTGTGTCCCTTGTTTATTGTAGCGACTATTGATTTGCGCCTCTCGTGATGCTAC
>DATHTZ010000057.1:0-2437 GCA_035462675.1 Nitrospiraceae bacterium
GAGACCGTACCAAGTAGTCCAGGCACGCCTCTCGTGAGGACAATTGATCGCGAAACTCTCGCATGGTCGTTGGATAACCCGGCCGCCCCATAGCGACAAGGATCATCGAATTGCCTCTCCGGAGTCAACCGGATAAGCATGATGCCCAATTTACCTGTGAGTGTGTCACGAGTCGTTGGCGAGAAGGCACTGACCCTAACCTTCCATCTCGTCCGCAACCCGTATGATGACGACAACCGCAAGGCATGGGACACGCTCCTTGGTCAACAGCATGAGGGTTACGTGATGAAATTGCCAGTCGCACTTGCCGTGGGCACCAAGCTCCCATGGACGGTGCGGACGGGACAACCGGACCCATCGATTCAGTTGTATATCGTGAAAGATTCGCAGGCGAAGTGGGCCTTATTGATAGGCCTGGGAATTTTCTTGTGCGCCTATTTCTTCTTGGTCAAGAATCGGACCGCACTTCGTGATGGGAAAGACGGCGCTTACAGCTTGGGCAAGAGCCAAATGGCGTTCTGGGGACTATTGGTGGTCCTGACATTTACCGGCGTATGGTTCCTGACCGGCACGATGGAACGCATCCCACCGCAAGTGCTGATTCTGCTGGGCATTAGCGGGGCGACGGGGCTCAGCGCCATCGTGATTGGAAACAGTAAGAAGGACATGCAGACATCGGAGCGTTAGGCCGAGATCACCAAGCTGCGAGAGGAGCAGCAGAATCTTGAGACAACCAAACTCACCACAGCGGCTTCGTTTCCGTCCGTGAGCGAAGCCCGTTTAGGAGAGATCAAGGCAAAGATTGCGGAATTATCCCTGCCGCCCGCCCCCGCCCAATCGGCTGGATTCTGGCAGGATATCTGTGACGACGGTAACGGCATGAGCTTTCATCGCGTGCAAGTGGTCATCTGGACGGTGGTCTTAGGAACGGTCTTCATTCGCTCTGTGGCGAACGGGATGTCGTTGCCGGAGTTTTCCGAAACCTTGCTCGCCTTGCTTGGTATGAGTAACGGCACCTATTTGGGATTCAAAATTCCTGAAAAATGATCACTACGATGTTGGGATAATGTGTGGTCCGGTGCCGAATTTCCGGTATGGTCTAGTTTTCGGAGAAGAGCAAAATTGCGCCTGACGCACACTCAAGCGGGTACAATCAAAAAAGGAGAGGTCATACAGGAGGCTTAATAGAAAGAATCACGAGTTGATAGTTTGCCTGAAATCATAGATTGCGTCGTGTGACCAAGTACCGGTCACACGCCTTGACCCCACTTCAGTGTGAAGATCCGTTGGATGACTCGGGCGAGTGTGTTCCCGCATCAAGCACGTGTTCTCCGACATGGTGAGTGGCAAGGCCGTCCGCGACGCGTTGAATCATGTCGACCTTGTCCACGTTCTTACCTGGGCAGTCATGCGTTGTTCTGGGGTCTTCCTTGTGCAGCCGCAAGGTGGAAGGATCAAGACCCACCAACCCGTGCAGCGTCACTAAGGCGCTGACCACGTTGTCGCGCACGTCTTCGCCCAACAGCTCAACATTGTAATCGCCGACCATTTCCACGCCCCAGGACAGACTGTTCCAGGACGGCGAATGGACACCGGCGACGGTCAGCGGAGTAAAGACCCAGATCCGGTCATCCGCGACAAATAGGTGCGGCCCCGCGGACCACTGCTGGACATTCTTGTAAAAGTCTTCGAGGTTCTTCATGCGTTGTTCGCCCGTGGTTGAGTGCCACTCAGAGAGCTTCGGACTTGCGGTGTTGTGTAAGACGATAAACTGGGGTCGCCATGCGGCGAATTTAAGCTTCGCGGCATAGGTGGCGAATGCTTCCGGCGAGAACCCTTTACCCACGATGCCTTTCCAGTCACTCATGTTCCCTTCCTTTCTATCCGTTGCGTCATGCGCAACGCGACTGCAGCATTAGCGTGAGGTGCTAGGGAGCGATGGGTTTGTGCGCCATGACCGGTCGTCTGATCAATACATTCACGTCGTGCCGTTCCGTCTTATACGGGGGAATCGCGAGCTCTCCCGTCATGCGTTCCCAATCTGTTTCATGATAGAGACCGAGCACAATCATGTCGCCCTGTCGCTCTAAGAGTTTGACCTGCTGACGCAGAAAGACTTGCCCTCTTCGCGGATCCACCACCGCCACGTGAGAGGCTCCCAGTCCGCCGTCGCGCATCTCCACCAGCAGCGCCTTTCGGCCACTCTTTGTCTTGATGGCTGACACCGTGTCAATCACATAGTTCGCCGACAGGAGGGTGCGATGCGTTTTAGCCAGCACGTCGTAGAGACGCAAGGATTGTCCTTCGTTCTCATAGCCCCCGCCTCCATCGGCTGCTGAATAGGCGATCTTCTGTCCCCCATCCATGAGCCATGCGGCGAATGCCTCGTCCGCAATACGAATATCCTGTCCAGCGATTTGGGCATACAGAGGCCCAG
>DATHTZ010000058.1:0-3483 GCA_035462675.1 Nitrospiraceae bacterium
GGGGAAGTTATTCAGAACCTCAACCCCCTTGGCATCGATGAAATCGACACGGGAACAATCCAGATGCACGGATTTCTCCTGCCGGAAATACGAGCGACATTCACCATCCAGGAGGGCGGCCCACTGATCCGTGATCTTTCCTTCGAGCTTGATGAGCACGTCGCGCCTGCTTTCTTGAACTTTTGTAATCTTCAGCATCATCTCTATCGCTCTTTTTGTGTTCGTCTGATGACCGGGCATTCAGCAACAGTGATGCCAGGCTAATTGTGTGGCAGACAGAACAGCGTAAGTGCTTGATGTGAAAAGGCAGTATTCGTCGTTTTCAACAGGGAGAACCGAAAGAGTCGCGGAGATCAATTCCTAACATATTGGGAGCGTCCCAATTAGTTGGGAACTTTCGATGGGAAAAGAGCGAATGGCGTAGGGCTGATAACAGAGAGAAAGAAAAGGAAGTGGGAGTGCGCGTTACATCTCACGTTTCATGCGTGTGATGTCGAGTTTTTTCATGCGCGCTTCGAGTGTGGTGGGGTTCAGGCCGAGGATTTTGGCCGCGCCCTTGTCGCCGCTCACGCGCCAGTTGGTCTGCTCCAGCACGTCGACGATATGCTGCCGTTCCATTTCTTCCAACGTCAGCGTCTTCATCGCCCCGGCTTTGCCGTTCGAAGATGAAAGCCAGTCGATCGGTTCCAGCTCAGGCCCTTCGCTCAGGATCACTGCGCGCTCGATCACATGCTCCAGTTCGCGAATGTTTCCCGGCCATTGATAGCGCTGGAGCCCTGACATCATCCGTTCCGAAACGCGATCGATCTTCTTGCCGAAATCCGTCGCAAACTTGCGCACAAAAAATTGCGCCAGCAGCGGAATATCGCCCTCGCGTTCCCGTAGCGCGGGCAGGTGAATCGGAAACACGTTGAGGCGGTAATAGAGATCGGGCCGATAGTGACCGGTCTTCGACTGTTGTTCGAGGTCCCGGTTCGTCGCAGCGATTACGCGCACGTTGACTTTGAAAGTCTGCGTGCCACCGACCCGTTCGAACTCACCTTCCTGCAACACGCGCAGCAATTTGGATTGCAGATCCAGCGGCAGTTCTCCGATCTCGTCAAGGAAGATGGTTCCCTTGTCGGCCAGCTCGAAGCGACCCATCTTCTTCGTGAGCGCGCCGGTGAAGGCGCCCTTCTCATGACCGAACAGTTCGCTTTCGATCAAGCCGGCTGGGATCGCTGCACAATTGACCTTTACCAGGGGACGGCCCTTGCGCGGGCTCAAATTATGGATCGCGCGCGCAATCAATTCCTTGCCAGTCCCAGTCTCGCCGGTGATGAGCACAGTTGAATCGGTCGGCGCAACCCGTTCGACGTTCTTGAGCACTTTTTTCAGCGAGGTCGATCCACCGATCAACTCTTCGAAGTTGTGCGTGCCTTTGATTTCCTCTTGCAGGTAGACATTCTGTGCCTCGAGCCGAGCCTTCTCCTGCTCCATCAACACTTTCTCTGTGATATCAAGGAACATCGTGCGGGTATAGGTGCCGCTGGGGTCTGGACGCGACCACCACTGCATCCAGAGCGGCTTGCCATTGTCCTTGCGGCGCAGCTCAAGGACGACACCGCTGGTGTCCGTGCCGCGACCGACCGAGGCAAATGCCTCCTTGAGTCGACGTTGTGCGCCGGGCGTATCGGGAACGAAATCCCTACCGTAAAGGCCCTCAACCTGATCCGCAGTGATGCCCAGGGACCTCATCGCCATGCGGTTGACGCGGAGCAACTTGGAATCGAGCCCCTCGTAGACGTAAGCGATTGGGGCTTCGTCGAACAGGTCACGGAGTCGTTCTTCGTTGTCCTTGAGCTGTGCGTCCATCTGTTCACGTTCCAGTTCGGCCCCAGCTCGAACTCCGAAGATCTTGAACACAGACAGCACGCGAGGATCGTCGTGCATCGGCTTAGTGTCCATCACGGCAAGGTGGCCCATCACCGTGCCGGAGCGGTCCGAGACAGGAATCGCCAAATAGCTCTCGACCCCCAGCTTGGCGAGATCTTCTCGATGCTCCGGGAATAAGTCCTGTACCTTCTCGGGGAACAGGCACACTTCTCCGGCCAGCACCCGTTCGCAGGGCGTATGGGGCAAATCATACTCGAAGTTGTCGAGAAACCCGTCGCCCTTCCAAAAGGCCAGGGTCCGCACGCGGGCGCGGTTGCCTTCGACGAACTTGGAGACAAAGGCATACTTGGCCTGCAGGGCTTCGGCCAGGCTCTTCACCAGGGAATTGAAAAACTCCGCGCCGGTCGTCGCAGCCGTCCCCTCGTCGATCTTCCGCAGCGTCAGGTCGCTCTTGCGCTTGGCGCGTTCGAAACGCAGCCGCTCAAGTTCCGCGGCGGCCCTCGTCGCAAAGATGCCGAGAATCGACGTCGCGCGCAGGTGATCCGGCATCGGCTTGGAACCCATGATGGCCAGATGCCCCACAACCCTGTCAGAGGAATCCACAATCGGGACGCCGCAGTAGCTTTCGACACCGATGTCTTGAATCAGCTGGACGTGGGGGTACAACGCGCGAAGCTCGTCTGGGTGATGGACGCATTTGCGTGTCAGGACAGTTTCACAGGGGCCGAGCAACGGCACGTCAAACTGCGGAAGCGTTTGGCCCTTGCCCCAGCCCGCCTTCGAGCGAAACCGGGTGCCATCCTCGCTGAGTTCGGAAATATAGGCATAGTCCACGCCAAGCGTGGTCGCCAGTTGCTGCACGAGCGAGGGGAAAAACTGTTCACCGACTTTTGATTCGACACCTTCGACGATTTCCTGAAGCACCAAGCTGGTCTGGGCCAGATCGCGCGTACGGGCCACGACCTGCTGTTCCAACTGCTCGTGGGATTGTTGGAGTGCCTGCTCCGCCTGCTTCAGTTCCGTAATATCGCGAGAGACCACCAGCAGCTTCTCAGGCTGGCCGTCCTTGTCGAGGATGGCTGTGATGGAGACATCCCACCACTTGGGAATCTTCGTGTGCGCTGTCGGGAAGTAGCCGGTAAACCGTCCCACCTGGCCCTGCCGCGCCTGTTCGATCGCGGCCCGCGCGTGCTCCTGATCCTGCCCGTCCCAGAACTCGACCCAGGGCGAACCGACCAGTGGACCGAAGTCGAGGATTTCCAGTGCCGTCATCCCATGGGCATTCATGGTGATGAGGTGCCCCTTGAGATCGAGCACCTTGATGCAATCGTGGCTGCTTTCGATGAGACGAGCGGCGAACTCCTCGCTACGCCTGAGGGCTTCTTCGAGATGGGGAGAGGACATCGGCATCACCCTGTAACGGGGCTCGCTAGGTAGGCGGAATAGCGGTGAAGTCTAGCACCAGGGAGGAAAAAGCTGCAACTACGGGCAGGTCGGTAGGGATCTTGGGCCATCAAGGGAACGATCATGCGGTCGGCATCGTCGCGCCGAAGCCGGTGCAGCGGATTTAAAGCGGAATCTCCACCCGTCTGGTTGCCACCAAAGTCG
>DATHTZ010000059.1:0-3564 GCA_035462675.1 Nitrospiraceae bacterium
GGAGGGAAATGCTAACACGAGGCTCATATCTCACCAAGGAAAGGGAGCTTTGCTGCGGGCTCTTCCTCTGCGACCTTTCACAAGGCGCGTTTCACGGATCGATGGACAATTGTCGTAATAGCAGGCTGCGGAAAAACTCAGTTTATACAGAAGACGCAGATGGAATCTTTCATATAGCCCCGATATCAAAATGGTTACAGGATGCTCAAAAAAGCCACTGTTCTCACCCGCCCAACCCCGGCGACGACTTCACCCTCCCGCCCTGAGTCTGCCAAGACAGCTTCTTAGCCCATGGACACGCCTTTCCCAGGCAAGGCCGCAGCAAGCGACCATTTACTGCCTTTACTAAGAGGTGGCTGGGATGATCTCACTGCGCGCGTAAAGTGAATCCTTTCTAGTTCTCTTCGTCTCTCTTTAAGGGAGTGGCCGAGGCTGCCTTTTACTGCGCGCATCGAACGAGCACCGTTTCATCGTGCGCGTTCTGCGAGCAAGAAGGGCACCTGGCCACTCCCTATCCTTTTTCAGCATCCTGTTAGGTTTTGCTGGGGGAGGCCAAAGCCTTGTTGACTTCCCGGAGGAGGCTCCGTTCAATTTCCGCGACCTCCTCCGCGCTCACGCTGAGTACGCGTCCACCCTGCGCCAGTTTTTCAAAGTCGGCCTTGACGTTGAGCTTGGTGACGTTCGAGGGAAGCGCGTGAAGCGACAGCACGTATTGATTCCGTGAGCCGGGGACTTCAAGTGAGATAGGGGGAGAGACTTTTCGCTCCGTTACGTAGACCGCTTTTTGATCGGTCTTGATATTTACTTTGATGTGGTACCCGTTGCGGCTGAGGGTTTCTTCCACTATCTTGGCAACGGTGCTCAAGGGATGGGGGATGTCTGCAGTCTGGGTCCCTTTCTCCTCGACGTGGATAGTCTGCGCCGCTTGGGCCGCTGCGGTTTTTTGGACATCGGCGCTCAGCTTTTTTGCCTGGGCTGTTTGTATCGCCAGATTGTCGGCGGCGGCTTTGGCCTCGGCCTTGGCGCTTGCGGAGGATTTCATCGCGTCGCGTAGCTCCTGGTTCAGCAGATCGATCTGTTGGTGCATGACCTTGTTCCCGTCCTGGAGCGAGGTGACCACCGATTCCTGCTTAGCCAGTTGCTTGCGAAGCGACTCATTTTCCGCTTTAAACGGCGAGTCGTCAGGCTTGCACCCGCCGGCCGCGAGACAGAGCGCGATCGCTCCGATCCACAAGCCCGCATTATTCATGACGGTCTGTCGCGAAATCGCGCAGTCGCGATGCGAGACGGGTATGCGGAGCCGCGAGATCCCGAGGCGTACTTGAACAGTACGTTGCGGTGGCGAGTGGCGAGCCTGCCAGACGCCGGCGCGTCGCAGCAGCGAATCCGCGATTGCAGCAGAAGCGCTCATGAATAATGCGGGCAAGCGCCACTGGTTCGACTGAGTCTTGTCGCGCACGTCACGTTCCTCCAGTTTTTCGGATTATCTACGCTTCGCGCCGACTTGTCCACGCCGGATTCTATGAATTGACCGTGCTCTGTGCCGGACGCTATGCTCAATCGAGCAGGATGCTGAAAAAGACCGCCAGCGGCGTTTTCGCGTCGCTCAGAGGGGCTCAGCGTACCGAAGCGTACGCCTCGCCTCTTCGTTCGCTGCGGCCTTGCTGACGGCCTTTTTGAGCATCCTGAGCTAGGTGGGATCGGCACCATTATGGAAGACTCCAGTAGTGGATTGTGCAGGATGAGAGTTTTTTCGAAGGCTGCTACGATAACTCGCTTGATGGTTTTCATTTTAACGATGCTGCTCATGATGGGTAGCTTCATCGAGGTGACGGGAGCAGTGGCGGGATTCGATCAGAAGGCCGATGCTATTCCTGCTGAAGACTATGCCTTGTACGACCAAGTGGTGACGAGCAAGTTTCTTACGTCAGCGACTCAGTTGGTCGTGATCGAACGCATGACCCGGCTTCGCCTCTCTCCAGATCAGGAGGGACCGACGACGGTCGGAGCTCTTCAGGAGCAGGGCTACTTCGATGGGGAACTGTCGGCGGAACTGATTCGGGAATTCATCTCGGCCAACAGGCAAGCAAGCCGGCTCGAAGGGCGATTTCGCTTTGCTGTCGGCTACCGGTTCGCCACGGATGGCCGGCTCGAAGAGCCGGAGGTTTCCCTGGTTCGCCCAGTCACGGTGGCTGGCTCGATGCTTGTTCAAGCGCCGCCGGTCTTGGATCGTCTGGCGTTCTCTCGCGTGGCTCGAAGCCTCCGCAACGATCAGGCACTGCTGTATGTCGAAGCCCTTCGCCCTGACGGCAGCGGAGCGGGATTTCTCGTGTGGTGTCGCCGTCAAGGGCAACACTGGAGGTTGTTCGATACGGAAGTCGCCTGGACTATTCAATCTCGGCTAGATCCAGAAGAAGGGCCGCTGCTTGCGCCCTGAGGTGCTCGAACGGTAGCATGGGCTCATGATCCCGACGATAATCCGAAAAACCTTTTCCGTTCCACCCCTTGGGTGCAATTGCTCGATCATCGGCGATCCGGTGACGAAGCAGGCGATTGTGGTGGATCCGGGTGGAGCGCACGAGCGAATTCTCCACGAGGTGCAGCAACTTGGATTGACGGTGACACATATCCTCCACACCCACGCCCACTTCGACCATTTTCTCGCGTCAGGCGAAATGAAGAAGGCGACGGGGGCAACGATCTGTCTGCATCAGCATGATCTTGAGCTGTGGAAGAATCTCGACGTGCAGTGTCGGATGTTCGGCGTGGCCTACGTGCCTGTCCCGATGCCCGACTACTGGCTCAAAGATGAGGAGAGGTTGTTGATCGGCCAGGTCTCCGCTGTTGCACTCCATACGCCCGGCCACACCCCTGGTTCCATGAGTTTTCATTTCCCGGGCGACAACCTCGTGTTGGCCGGCGATACGCTCTTTCGCGGCAGCATTGGGCGCACAGATCTCTGGGGCGGAGACTTCGATGCTATCGAACAATCCATTCGGGAGCGATTGTACAGCTTGGAAGATGCGACGATTGTGGTGACGGGGCATGGACCGGAGACTGAGATTGGGGTGGAGAAGGAGACGAATCAATTTGTCCGTGCCTAGCAGGGTGCTGAAAAAGTCCGCCAGCTTCGTTCTCGGCTCATCGAAATCCTCAACGTACCGATTGAGATTCTCGGAAGTCGGAAGTGTTGGAGGGGTTTTTCCGTTCGCCAAGATCCATTGTACAGGCGAACGGCCCCACGAAGTGCGGTCGGTACCTCCTCGCCTCTTCGCCTCTTCGCTCGCTGCGGCCTTGCTTGTGGAACGGCACATCTTGGCGTGCCGGGGTTGGGCGGGTGAGAACAGTGGCTTTTTTGAGCATCCTGTAACCATTTTGATATCGGGGCTATATGAAAGATTCCATCTGCGTCTTGTGTATAAACTGAGTTTTTCCGCAGCCTGCTATTACAACAATTGTCCATCGATCCGTGAAACGCGCCTTGTGAAAGGTCGCAGAGGAAGAGCCCGCAGCAAAGCTCCCTTTCCTTGGTGAGATATGAGCCTCGTGTTAGCATTTCCCTCC
>DATHTZ010000060.1:0-12486 GCA_035462675.1 Nitrospiraceae bacterium
CCCCACACCTTCGGTCAGTGCTTCGTCCCAGGCCTTAGCCTCGATCACGGCCAGCTTACGGTTCCGATAGACCAGCACATAGTCGGCGATCAAGGGCTTACCGCGCCGCCCGTGGCCTTCGATACGACCCAATGTGATGGGATATTCGCGGAGAATGCGGCTGCCCTCGATAACGCCCCAGCCCGCAGCCTTGAGGGCGGGGTCGATATGCTCGGCTCTGGTCTCGGCTTCGTTCATGAAAGTGGCTAAATATTCGGGTCAGTTGGCGCATTCTCCGGCTCACGCATTTTCGGATCATGTTTCCAAAGATGTTCGATGACGCGCCAACCGAGTTTTGTGGCATGAAGACCGAAACTATCAACACCAGGAGGAGTGTTAGTTTTGTAATTGGTCCAAATAATGCGTCGTGACAACAATTCACGGACTGCGTCCGTAAATATTATCCTTCCATTTTCTCCAGCGAAATGGTCCATGTATTTCTCAGCAACGCTGTGAAATAGAGAAGGTCTAGTGGAATCATTGGATCGATCTTTCCACAAACGACCGTAAATATTAAGTACATAGATCGCGTCAGCAGTAAGTTGGCTCGATAGTAAGCGGATATAACGGTCTGCTTCGGATTCAAAGCACGATGCTGCGTGCACCAAGTCATGCGCCAACCTTTCCACAAGGTCTGTTTCTAGGTAGGTCGTAATCCTTGTGACTGAGAGATCGAAATGCAATGTATGTGTGTCGTCCTGCGTATAAAGCAGGACTCTTTCGTTCGGTTTCAGGGCAAGCGCGAGTCCTGTCTCAAGTACGACTCCAAAGTTGCACCCCGTCAAATCGCCCCAGAAGAAGTGACAGAAAAGCGCCTGTCGGATGATTTCGTCAGTTATTGTAACTGTGCCGGATGTAATTTCATCGACACGGCGGAGTGGGGCGAATCGTCGCTTACTGCCCTCAGGCAGTAACGTATTCGCCCGTGCGTGAACCCCTACAAGCAATTCACGAATTCGTCCTTCAGGATAGCCGCCGCGATTGCTGAATGGCATGGCTACAAAGGTCTGATACTCGGTAGCCTGAAATTGAGCAGCGAAGGCATCATCCCGTTGTAGTTGGTAAATGCCATCGACGTTCATGGACTAGAGTTCTCCGGCGAAGGCTTGGTGCAGTAGCGACTTCTTCAACCTATCGAGCGCGGAGAGCTTTTGCTGGTAGATGGATTCGAGGCGTTGGGTTTCTTCGTGAAGCTCGTCGAGCTTGGCGGCAATCGCTTCTTGTTCCTTCAACGGAGGAAACGAGAGCATGATGTTTCTTACATCACGGATGTTGATCTGCATCAATGCAGCGCCGTAGGTTCTCCCTCGAACTTGACTCTGCACCGCACCTGAACTCATGGGGTAGAAACCAAAGTCATGGGAAATGAGAGATCGGTCGAAACGAATTGGGACGATGCCTCTCGTGACGTTTGCGCCGACAAGTTCAGGCGACGCAATCGAAACCACTCCGGTGCTACCTCGAACACAAAGCAATAGTTCACCTCCGAACAGCGTGGTTCTTCTATACCCTGCCGCCAATTTGGGATCGATTCGCTTCAGTCCACTGAGTCGAATCACCTTCGTCGTCAAATTGGTGGGACGGACTACTGGCAAACCATTGAGGTATTCGTCTCCTGGCTGAACGATGCCATATGAGAGCGTGCAGTTGGCATTGGCTACTTCTTCAAGCGTCATCTCCACCCACCCCTCCCCACGCTTGGTAAAGACGGATTGGAGGTGGCTTTCAAACATGGCGCGGGCGTTGTGGAGGTTCCTTTCGGCATTGGCTTTGGCAGTGGCGATGCCGTCAAACGCTTCGTCGAGGATGCCGACGATCCGCTGCTGTTCGGGGAGCGGGGGGAGTGGGATCGTCGCCAGCTTAATATCCCGAAGAATAATCCGCTTGATGGCCGCTCCCGTCATCTGACCAGTTACGCTTTTGAGGCCATCGGGGCTTTACAGATAGTAGCAAAGGAAGGCTGGTTTGAGCGCGGTCGGATTGGTCTTAATGAGGCATACGCTGGAGAGAAGGCTGAACGGTTCATCAATCGTATTGAGAGTCACATTCCTGTATTCGCGCCGTCCTTAGTGAGCAAGACGTCCCCGACACGCGGCTGGCAACGCGGGTAGATTCGGTCATGAAAGTCCCGCTCGACATAAGACACATTGTCAAGATCGATGTAGTTCGTACGAATGTTCTTCGACGTGATGTAGAGGAATCGTCCTTCAGCAGGAGCATCGAACTGTTTTTGAGGAGACTCGTGCGCTCCGTCTTGGATCGTCTTGCAGACATCGTCCAACTTCCCCGTTGACCACCCGTTCTTCATAGCAACGCCAGATATTCAATGGACAATTGACAATTGAAAACGGACAACAAAATTTCCGCAAACACTATCCTTTGTTCATTGTCCGCTGTCCATTGTCCCTTATCCATTGCCGATTATCCCTTTGATCGCTTGCAGCACCTCCGCGCTCTCCGCGTCCAGCGTGGCGATCTCGTCCATGATGTCCTCCGGGCTGCGGTGCGTGATTGCCTCGCCGCCGTTCGGGTTCTTCACGGAGAGGTCGAAGGTCGTCTGGTCAATGCTCTTGGCGTCCACACTCCAGCTCTTGGGCGAGTCGGCAAAGGTCTTCTGCAACTTCACAAACTCGATGAGGTCGGCGTCGTTGAGCGGGTTGGTCTTACCCATGTTGCGGCCAGGGTCGAGCTGGTAGAGCCAGACCTTGCGCGTCGGGGCTCCTTTGTCAAAGAAGAGCACCACGGTCTTCACGCCAGCCCCAGGGAACATGCCGCCTGGGCAATCGAGCACAGTGTGGAGGTTGCAGTTTTCCAGCAAGAGCTTCCGTAGGCTCACAGCGGCGTTATCGGTGTTGGAGAGAAAGGTGTTCTTGATGATCACGCCGCCGCGTCCGCCCGCCTTGAGCATCTTGATGAAGTGTTGAAGAAAGAGAAACGCCGTCTCGCCGGTGCGGATGGGGAAGTTCTGCTGGACCTCCTTGCGCTCCTTGCCGCCGAATGGTGGATTGGCGAGCACCACATCGTAACGGTCTTTCTCCTGAATGTCGGCGAGGTTTTCGGTGAGCGTATTGGTGTGGATAATGTTCGGTGCCTCAATACCGTGCAGGATCATGTTCATGATCGCGATAACATAGGCGAGCGACTTCTTTTCCTTCCCGTAGAAGGTGCGAGTTTGGAGCGTGGTGAGATCTTTGGTCGTGAGGTTGCCCTTCGCTTTCAGGTAATCGAACGACTCGCACAAAAATCCCGCTGAGCCGCAAGCGCCGTCGTAGATCTTCTCGCCGATCTTCGGCTTGACCACCTGCACCATGGCGCGAATGAGCGGGCGCGGGGTGTAATACTCGCCGCCGTTGCGGCCGGCGTTGCCCATGTTCTTGATCTTGGCTTCGTAGAGGTGCGACAGCTCGTGCTTTTCGGTCTGCGAGCGGAACCGCAGTTCGTCGATGTGGTCGATGATTTCGCGCAGGTTGTAGCCACTTTGAATCTTGTTGTTGATCTCGCCAAAGATCTGCCCGATTTTATATTCGATGGTGTTCGGCCCGGTGGCCTTCTCCGTGAAACCGTGCAGGTAGGGAAAGAGCTTCAGGTTGACGAACTCACGGAGGTCATCGCCTGTCATGGCTTTGTTGTGGTCGAGCTTGCCGTCTTTCCCTTTGGGTGCAGCCCAACTTTCCCACCGATAGTCTTTGTCGAGGATGAAACTGTATCGTTTACCCTCCAGCTTGGCTTCGTCGGCCTTGTCCTGTTCCAACCCATCGAGATATTTCAGGAAGAGGAGCCAGGAGGTCTGCTCGGTATAGTCCAGTTCAGTGGTGCAACCAGCCTCTTTCCGAAGCACGTCGTCGATATTTCTGAAGGCTTGTTCAAACATGCAGGGGTTCTCCGCGCAAAGCTATGAGGCAATTAGCGTCGAAGAATACCCCTTTCCCTACGGGAAATCATCTCGCTTTTCTGAGTCATTTCAAGAATATGGGGACAGGGCGAGGCGACGGGCAAGGGGCGAGAAAGGGAGTAGAGAGCTGATGGCGGATGTCACGAGAAGAGAATGAGCCGGGATGCGTACGGTTACAGCTGGCACTAAGATCTAGAGGCCTGGCGTTATTTCACTGCTCGCGTCTTCGAACAATGCTCATGTTGAATGAGCCAGGTTGGACCTTCTTTGCGCAGGATGGTGGTGCATTGCCCGGAATCCTGCCCTTCGAGTTCGCCTTTCCTGATCGCCTGAAATACATAGTCATAGGTCGCCCACGCCGTTGGGCCCGGCATCCGAACACGCAGGTTCGACACGACGCTGATAAAGCGCAGGGTACTTCCCTTGTTCAGTTCAGATTCATAGTCCGACAACCACTTCTCGATTGAATCCCGCGTTTCCGTCTCGCCATCCTGAATCCCGACATAGTCCTTGGTGTACAGTTTCAATACGGCTTGTTTGTCTCTGGTTTCTGAGTAGGTCGCGGATGCCATGGCGGCCTCCTTGACGATCCTCTCAACCGCCTCCCCTTCCTCTGCAGACCAGGCCACGACCGTCCACGAGAGGCAGGCCATGATCACCGCACCGGCAAGGTGGCTCTTCATATTAGAGGCTCCGATAGGGCGAACATCGATCGATCAACCGGCGTAATCGAATGAAAGATCTCTAGATTGGACTAAGTGAACGTTGGCAAGTTGACCCGATGGGAGACCGGACACGAGCGACGTCCAAATCCGTTCGGCAAGTTGCCAGCCCGTGACAGACTCAGTGTCGAAGACCCGGCGCAGATCCTGGCGGTCGAACACCTTCACGACCTTATCCTGCACCAAGCGATCCAGTGCGCCGATATCCGTTACCATCCCCGTCACCGGATCGATCGTGCCATGGACCGTCACGAAACAGTCCCATTCGCGGCCTTGATTGCCGCCCTGCAGAGCCATGAATGAGTAGCGCCGCGTCACGGAAGCGACGTCGAGCCCGGCTTCTGTCGTCACCTCGGCATACAGATCTTCATCCTCGTACAACCGAATTGCGTGGAGCCGCCCGATGTCTTCCTGCCCATCTAGCTTGCTCCAGAGGACACGGGCCAGGTTTTCCGACGTGGGAATCCGGTCCTTGAAGTAGGACATATCCAAGTTCAAGTTCTTATGGTCGAACTCTTCGAGTACCTTGAGCAAGGTACGCTTCAAATCGAAGAGATTCACGACCATGCCGGTCTTCGGATCCACCTCGCCTGAGACCGTCACCTCGATCATGTAGTTATGTCCATGCGCCGGCGGGTTGTAGCAGGGGCCGAACACGGCTCGGTTCTTGGCCTCATCCCATTCAGCCTTGATATACCGATGCGCCGCGGCAAACTCGAGGCGCTTTGTCAGTAACACGGTAGACATAGTTTCCAGTTCTGAGTCCTGAGTTCTGAGTTCGAAACTTCGTCCAAACGGACAACTCGAAACCCAGCACTCAGCACTATTGGCTTAAATCAGAGAGCCACTCCTCCCGCATACTCCCAGGAACAGGGACCTCGGCGTGGTACTCGTGATGGTGCACCGTCAGCATAATCGACTGGCGCAAGTCGGCGAATGCAGCGGTCATCGATGCGGTCGGCTGGAATCGGACGAAATGCACCGCGCTGATTTTGGTTTCATGACTGTGGCCGCCTTCGAACTGCCCGAATATCTGTTCACTTCCGGCTCGAATCGCAACGGTTTCGCCGTGATCGAGCCCCATGAACACATCGAGCCATTCTTTCATCCGGTCCTGCTCTGTAATCTCAATCAGCAACGTAGCGCTCAACTCACCGCTCCCCGGCATGAGGGCATTATACACGTCCAACTCATCCTGGACTTTGTGGGGATCGAGAATGTGCTCGACCCGGATCATTTCCTGGGTCTGAAACCGCAGCGTCTCACGATTTTCGAAGATGAGCGTGATGAGCGGCCCGACGGAAATTCGTCGCCGCTGCTTGAGCGAAATGATCTGCGAGCGAAACTGCTCCCGCTGCTGTTCATACTCTGCCGAGGGCAGGAGGTCTTGGGCGATCAATGGGTTCATCGCCGCAACCCATAGGCATCGCGCACAATTTGAATCGGATGCTGCGTCGGCCTGCCGCCGGCATGGGCCATCGCGCCGGCCTGATCCAGCTGCAATCCCGCCAGCGGACAATCGGAGGCCACGAGATCGGCTGGAGCCTGTTCAATCGCTCGAACCGCCTTCTGCGCGATCAGCATCGAAAGGGGAAAGAACTCCGTTTTGGCGGACCAGGCGCCATCGTGGCCGGAGCACTTTTCAATCACTTCGACCTGCGCGCCGGCGCACTCCATGAGTTCCTTGGATTTGAATCCAATGTTCTGATCCCGCAAATGGCACGGCACCTGGTAGGCGACTCGCCCGGGCTTCTGTTGAAAATCAGTGGCCAAGACGCCCTCCCGCTTCAACCTCATGAGATATTCGCTGATATCGAACGTCCGTTCCGCTACGCGCTGCACCGCATCGCCACCGACGATCTCGGGATATTCCCGCTTCCACATCAAGCTGCAACTGGGCACCGGCGCAACAATGTCGTAGCCTTTCTCCACCCAGGGCAAAAACGACGCGACATTCGCCGAGGCAGCCTGCTGAATCGCTCCGGCATCGCCGATATCGAATGAGGGCATGCCGCAACAACGCTGTTCGGGAACCACGACATGCACACCGTTCTTTTCGAGGACTTGGATTGTCGCTTTACCGACATCCGTCGCTTGATAATTGACCATGCAGCTCCCAAAGAATGCAACCTTCTTGGGAACGGAAGCAGGAACCTGTGACTCCCCGCGGCGCTTCCACCAATGGATAAACGTCTCCTGAGAGAATCGCAAGACCTGTCGGTCCCGATGCACACCGGCCCACGATTCCATCAGCCTGCGAAGAAACCGGAGGCCCATGACCCAATTGGCAATAGGCGCCAGCAGACTTCCCAATGCGCCGATGGCATCCGTCTTGATCAACCACCGATCGCGCCAGCTTACGCCACGCGTCGCGGCCAGATGCTTTTTCCACGCAATCATCAAGCGGGGAAAATCGAGCGCATACTGATGCGGCGGCGTATAGGGACAGTGGTTGTAACAGAGTTTACAGTAGTAGCACTCATCGACAATCCGATGGTGATCCGTGAGCGTGAGCTTGGCGACGTCGCCCTCATACCGGTCGATGCCGTCGAGCAGGGTGTTAAATGATGGACACAGATTAAAACAGCGCCGGCAGCCATCGCAGACTTCATAGATGCGCTGGGTATTCTTCTGGAGCTGCGTTGGATCGATGGGATTGATCAGACTCAGGCCATTCACGTTGCTCCGATCAGAAAGCAATCAGCGGTCAGCTATCAGGGACAGGGAGGAGTCCGACCCTCATCCACCCCTTCTGAAAACTGACCGCCGAACGCTGACTCCTGTCAGATCTTCTCAGCCTTGCTTCAGGCTATCGAGCCCCTTCGTGAAGCGATTTGCATGGGACCGCTCCGCCTTCGCAAGGGTCTCGAACCATTCGGCAAGTTCAGGAAATCCCTCGTCCCTGGCTGTTTTGGCCATCCCAGGGTACATCTGCGTGTATTCGTAGGTTTCGCCTTCGACCGCCGACTTGAGATTCGCTTCGGTATTGCCGATCGGCACCCCAGTTGCTGGATCCCCGACTTCCTTCAAGAAATCCAGGTGCCCAAACGCGTGGCCCGTTTCCGCCTCTGACGTATCGCGGAACAACCCTCCGATATCGGGAAAGCCTTCGATATCCGCTCGCCGCGCAAAATACAGATAGCGCCGATTGGCCTGAGATTCTCCGGCAAATGCACCCTTGAGATTGTCATGGCTCTTTGTCCCTTGTAAACTTTTTCCCATTGTGTCTCCTCCTTATACTTAGAAATAAAGCTCTCCACAGCAAGCTGCGAGGGATGTTGCGAAACCTTCCGAAGCCGCTACCTTCCTTCGCCAAAGCTACGGCGGGTTCCCCTCACCTTCATCCCCGCAGCAGCCTACTCCGCCGAAGTAGCCACTTCGGCTACGAAGGTCGGAAGCTACGGGAAATGCGGCGAAGGAGAATCTTGCCGCCAGGATCTTACCACTATGCTCTCGGTGAATAACATAGCGGTCCTCGTGGAATCAATGGGCCTAAGCAGAATGCTGAAAAAGTCCGCCAGCTTCGTTCTCACATCGTTCAGACCCTCAACGTACCCCAGAGGGTACGCCTCCGGGCCTTCACTCGCTGCGGCCTTGCTGGACGATCTTTTTGAGCATCCTGCGGGGATGTTCTCCTCTCGTCGAATACGGGCGTACCACAGAACTTCTATCGTTCCAAACTGAGTTTTGCGCAATCTGCTCTCGGATCTTCATCCGGCCGGTCGATACCGAGGCAACTCCGATTCCATCTCAGCTAACGATTTGTAGATCCGGTCCTTGGCTGACAAGATGGGTGTCGCGACCGGCCAGGAAATGTCGAGGGCTGGATCATTCCACATAATTCCCCGCTCGTCGCCCGGCGCATAATAGTCCGTGCACTTATACAGAAACGAGGCTCGGTCGCTGGTCACACAAAATCCATGCGCACAACCCGGCGGCACATAGACTTGGAACCGATTTTCCGCTGAGAGATCGACTCCATACCACCGGCCAAAGCTCGGCGACCCCTTTCGGATATCCACCACGACATCGTAGACGGTTCCTTCCGTCACCATCACCAGCTTCCCCTGAGCGTGCGGCTCTTGATAGTGAAGCCCGCGCAACGTGCCATGGAGAGACTGTGAATAGTTATCCTGAACGAAGGGACCGGGAATACCAGCGTCCGCATACCGCCGAGAATGGTACGATTCGAGAAACAGTCCTCGTGTATCGCGAAAAATATCCGGTTCAATCAGCACGACGCCCGGGATATCAGTTGTGGTGACGCGCACAATACTCCTTTTTGTCCTCTTGTCTGTCGCTCATGCGCTGGGCGGTTGCGATCCGAAGTTCGACGTTCAAGACTAAAAGTCCAGAAAACCTCGAACCCTCGCCTGTCTCGCTCGGCTAACCCAACGCCGGGTTTTCGGGATCGACGATCTTAGGAGGATCGGGGTACAATTGCCCAAGCCGATCGATCAACGGCTTCGCCGCCGGCGTGCTCTCATGGGTCGGCTCGCTCACGGGATGATCCCAGGTGATGGTATGAATGCCGGCATCTGCCAGCAACGAACGGATCGTTGAGAGACAAGCTTCCAACGTTAATTCTGTGCCTTCGCGAAGATCGAGCACACGCTCTTTGGGATCGGTCGGTGGCGCCTCGGTATGGATAAGCGCCCAACAACGGTCAAAAATAGTGGTTCGGAGTTCCGATGGGACGTTGAGTGTCTGGAGATCGGACGTGCAGAGTGCCGACACGAACAGGACAAATTGCAAGTCCGGCATCCCGGAATTCTGGATATCCAACGATGGCATGGCCGGGTATTATCGATGGCGACCGGCACGGAGTCAACGGGCACAATGCCCCCGACTCCCAAATTGATGTCACAAGCGACGATGAGGAATGTCCAACCATGATCACCATTTCTTTGATGGGTCAGCTTCAAACCGCCGACGGCGAACGGGACCTCGCCTGCGAAGTCCCATCCCCCATGTCCGTCCGCCAGGTGATCCAGCGGCAGGGCCTTCAGTTGCGCCACCTCCTCCAACTCATTCGCGAGAAGAAAGTGCTGGTGACCATCAATAAGAAGATCGCCAGCGAGGACTCACTGGTTCAGGACGGTGACTCAATCAAGCTGGTGGGGCATGATGGAATGGGCGGAACTGGGCTTGGTCCTTCACTGTAACGATGGCGAGAAAAAGACGGGGCCGGCACCCCGCTCGGGGAGCCGGCCCTCTGGTTCTTTATGCAGCGTGAATGAAGCCGGAAGAAGGTGCGCCACAGAGGATCTGCGTCGGACGATCTCTGCTCACTTCTTCCCGAGGATTGCGTCCTTGGCGGCTTTAGCCACACGGAACTTGACCACACGCTTGGCTGGAATCTTGATGGCCTCGCCTGTTTGTGGGTTCCGACCCATGCGGGCTTTGCGGTTCGCCAGTACAAGCTTCCCGATCCCAGGTATCACAAAGACGTTCTTTGCTTCCTTGTAAGCCAAGGCGGCAAAGTCGTCCATGAGCTGGACGGATGCCTTCTTGGTCAATCCGGTCTTCTGGGCCAGGTGATCGGCGATCTGCGACTTGGTCATTGATTTAGCCATACGAGCAACCTCCTTAAAAGAACAAAGATGGTGAAATGTAGTGAACTCGCCCCTCGTGACTCCGCTCAGACTCAATACATATTCATGAACGAGTAGTCCTGTCGTAGGAAGCGGCGAAAACCTGCGGGAGTCTATCCAAGCGCTTGGAAGCTGTCAACCAGAAAAACACAGGCCAGGCGCAGGGAAACGCCTTCACGGCTTCTTGCAGTTTTGAGACCAGCCAGCGTACAGTATAGGCGATTGTCCTATTCGTGAATCACTATTGCCGTACTCTGGAGTCGCTAGCATGGCAAAAGAACTACCTATTCTGCCATCGACTGCTCAACCAGCCGACGAGGCACAGGCAGAGCCGTATCAGTATTCTCGCGTGTTTTGCCAGAAGGAAAACTCTCCCCCGCTCCGTTTGCTCTTAGAATTTCTCAAATCACGTGGTCAGACCCCGATTACTCCGCCGGACATGGACGACACCCTGTTGGATGAATGGGCCTGGGTCCAGGTGACGCTCGGGTACGATCGCAATCGAAAACCGATTCAGGTGTTCTGTGTCCGGGATCGAGGCACCTATCAAGACGTATTCAACAAAGAGAAGGAGCAGTTCTCAGACCTCCTCTCCACTCAGGACGACGTCGAGGCGGAGCTTGTGCGCACGTATGTGGAGCGCGCGCGGTTTGTGCTCACGACTCGGTTCGCCCAGAATGACATGACTGATGAAGGCTATGACTTCAACGGATGGATCCTGGAGTTCTACCAAGACCAGTGCAACGGAATCGTCCAGATCGACAACCAGGGCTTCTACTCACCCAAGGGCGAACTCATCGTCGATCTCTCCGTCACAGCGGAATAAGCCGTCGTGTTAGGATCCTGTCTGACATGATCCTTCTACTGCGACGAATGATCCGCGACCATCTGCGTCGTTCTCGGCCAGAAAAAATCCTCAATCTATTCCACCGAATACACCTCCGGTTTCTCCTGGCCTGCGGCCTCGCATCTGGCCGTGTCCTCTTCACCTCATCATGAACGCCATGTCAGACAGGCTCCTAGCCCCCCTTCCGTCCGACCCTCCTCCGCTCTATCGAAAAACCGACCGCTGGTTCCAGCGGGCCACCGCCGCCCTGCTCGATGAAATTCCCTGCCGAATCGGCTGCACCAGCTGTTGCATCGGCCCCTTTCCGATCACTCTCCTCGACGTCCGCACCCTCCGACAGGGACTCGCCTGCCTCCCGCCGGATCACCGCCATCGTGTCGAACAGCGCGCCAACGAGCAGATCACTGCAATGGAAGCCGCGTTCCCACAACTAATCCATACCGATCGGCTCGACGATTGGTCCGATCAAGAGATTGATCGTTTGGTCACAGAGTTTCACCATCATCCCTGTCCAGCGCTGGAAGCCAACGGACGCTGTGGCGTCTACGATCACCGCCCCCTGGCCTGTCGATCGATGGGCATCCCCACAGAAGATCGCGGTCTGGCCCATGGCGCCTGCGAAGTCCAAACCTTCATCCCGATCCTGCGGCTCCCCTCCACATTCCGAGAAGAAGAAGAACGCTTAGCACAGGAGGAAGCTGCCTCCCTGGAAGCGTTTCGTCGAGCCACCGGATCGACAGGAGAAGAAGTATTTCTGCCCTATGGGTTCTTATCCCACACGACTCACGAAGGTTCGTGACATATTCGACCGAAAGCGCATTCCTCGTGAAGCGAATCTCGCATGGAAGGACACAGATACACGCTCTCCGTCCTGCGCTTCATGCTTCACGAACGACGCTTCACACGCCAGATCGGCGTATCACGCTCGCAACCAGAAACTTCATGAATAAGGCGGGCTAGACAGAGGTCAAAATCCTGTGCTACTGTCATCCCCCTTGGTTGCAGGAGCGCCTGTAGCTCAGCTGGATAGAGCATCAGCCTCCGGAGCTGAGGGCCACAGGTTCAAATCCTGTCAGGCGCACCAAACACAAGCAAGGAACGCAGCCACACAGACATCCGCCACGCACATACCCGGTGGGCCGTTAGCTCAGTTGGTAGAGCAGCTGACTCTTAATCCTTTCGAGTACTTTCACATAAGCCCCTGTAAGTAGAGTTGAATGCCTCTCCTGGAGCGGATTTGCGCTATTTCGACCATTTGGTTCTATTCAGGTGAAGTGAGGCCTTGCTTGGCGTTTTATGCCGTAGAATGAACACGCCGGGAACACATAGGGTTTCTATGTATAAAGGGCTTCTTTCCGCCACGATCCTTCTTTACCGTCGCTTCAAAACCTC
>DATHTZ010000061.1:0-2294 GCA_035462675.1 Nitrospiraceae bacterium
CTCACCGAACGAATGTAATCGCTTTGCGTCTTCGCCGTGAAACTGCGGACCGTCATGTCCTCGATCACGCGCTGCCCTCAAGAGTGCCTCTTTCCGGTCATGAGGCCAAGCGGAATATCCGCATATTACCTTTGTCTTGCCGATCGGCGATAAATTTCGCGAGAGAATCGCTTTCAGAGGAACTCATGAGAAATTCGGGAAGCGTGTGGCGCAAAGCGTTTGCAACGACAAACTCCGATGGCGGGATGCCAGGCCGAATGGTTCTGAGCCAGGACCCGAACGAGGCCCAAACGAGCTTGGGAGCAACGACCGCGAGATACTGGAGCAGCCCCTGGGCGACAACCCCAGCCTGAATGAAGACATGATAAGCGTGGATTTTGCCTATGACATGCTTTTGGTAGCGAACTGACTTTCGATGAAGATACTGATTACCGTTGCGGTAGCGCAAAGGGGTCATGTCTCGCATCCAGAAATGATAGGCAAATGTACCGATCAGGCGCATGGCCTGTTTGAAGCAGAGTTCGATCTTGAAGCGCAGTCCATAGATACGAATGATCTCGATGGCACACAGGGAGGTATCGGTACACATCAAGAGGCAAGCCCCCCTGGTGGGATGAATGACGGCGACAAAACGGACGAGCAACCCCGCTGGACGCCACAATAGATCGCAAACACGATAGCGAAGGATGACGTTGCGCTCGCCGTAAACGGGACTGGCAACCTCCTGCATCGATCCAGTATTCCACAACAGAGACTTGAGCTTTATCTTTTTGCCATAGACCTTGGACCGCCCCCTTTTTCTTCGGCCTTTCTTCTGTCCGGCGGGAGCGTAGGCGACGGCGTTGGATTTGACCCGGGTAACCAGATGATGACCTTGCTTGAGCAAGCCTTTAACGATCTTGCCCGCGGCGTAGTAGGCATCCGCGACAAAATAACAAGGAGCACCGATGTTCAGGATACCGAGCAAGCCCAGCATTTTGTCGAGCAAGGTCCGCTTGTCCGCATTGCACCACACCAGACCTTCATGGATACGGGCGGCGAGCGGTACGGCGAAGACGCTCTCAGCCGCGTTTACGAGTAAGCTGATGGCCTGCATGGAATGCCCCATGATGTACTCGGGCTTGGTGTTGGATTCCGATTGCTGATGCAAAAGCTTGACGGCCGGCATCTTCTTGCCGCGTTTGGGGGCCTTGATACCATCCGCGACCAAGACCAGCCGGCCATTGACGGACACAGGACTTGGGAACAGCCGCAGCACCGCCTGCACCCACAAGGCTGAAAGCCGATCGAGCTTGACGGCGCTGCTGTGGAAATGCTTACGCAGCAGATTGTAGAGATTGGGCCGTAGATTCAGCGCCCGCACGATGCTGGTCACGCCGAGCAATTCCGTGCGCACCGTCATGCCGGCCACGATCGTGGCGAACCACATGAAAGCGCGCAGACGCGAGAATGCCGGGCGCAGCGACTGGATTGCGTTCCACCAAGAGCCCCACAGCGATAGCGGCTGTCCCCGATCCAACATGGTCATATCCACGGTTGTGTTGGTTCGGTTCACTTGGTAGGGACCATAGATTCATCATTCGTTAACCCTGATGGTGCTCATGATCGGGATACGAACAGACGCACCACTACGCTGCGCGTGTGGATGGGCTGGGGGCATCGGATGCCCTGGCCGCTTCAACGCCTGGACGGTGACATGGCTAGGCCTGAGCAAGCGCAGCCGCGTGCAGATCGACGGGCTTCGACGGCTCAGCCCGATATGCGGACCCGCATCATGAGCAAGCAGCGCAAGCAACTTCCGGAAGTCAGTATTTTCGCGAATAATCCCTTCCTCGAAGAGCTCCTCGCGTTGAGGGATTCGCCCGAGGATGAGCAACTCATAGAGGTATCCGACACCCTTTGGGATTTGCTGGAGGACGTGCAGCTCGACGCCAGGCAACGCAAATTTATCTGGCCTGATGCAGAACGACTTGATCTCGAACAGTCCGTTCAGCGAATCCTGAAACAGTATTCGGACTTCCCCCGTGACCAGATAGAGGAGTTTTTGATCGACTGGATTGATATGGGCTACGCTCCGGAACACTACTCCCAGGCTCAACTGGACGAGCTCGACAGGCTAACTGAGCGATGGGTTTCCGACCATTTGCGGAGGGCTAAGACCGCGAAAAAAGGACAGAGAACTCGCCGCTCTTGAGGACGGTATCCGGATTGCTGTTGCCGCATCGAGAGGCGAACACGTGCCGAGCAACATCGACACCGGCATCGTTCACGTTCCCTATCGAGGCTCGGGGCCC
>DATHTZ010000062.1:0-7137 GCA_035462675.1 Nitrospiraceae bacterium
ATGAGCTTCATACCGGCTTCTTCGGGCGTGCGACCGCTTTTTTTGTTGTTACAGCGCCAGCAAGCCGTCACAATATTTTCCCAGGTCTTTCGCCCACCTTTGGCGATAGGGACGACATGATCGAACGTCAACTCCTCGGTCCTGAACTTGTGACGACAGTACTGGCAGGCGTAGCCATCTCGCGTAAAGATGTTGATGCGGGAGAATTTGACCGCCCGATGAACGTCCTTGAGCCGAACCAATTTGAGGAGGCGCATGACGGAGGGAAGCTTTATGGAAATCGACACCGCGTGGACCTCTCGGTCGTACACCTCGAGGACTTCAACCTTACCTTGCCAGAGAAGCGCAATCGCCTTTTGCCAATGGACGACCCGCAGGGGTTCATACGTCGCGTTTAGCAGAAGGGTCATTTCCATACCGCAACCTCATCCCAACCGAGGCTCCTTGTATGAGAGCGCCCGGTATAGTATTGGACCGCGTACCTATTTCTATGCCATAAGCCTGGGTTGAAATCAAGTTACTGACGAGTCTGGAATTGGCCCCATTCCGCCCCTCGCTCGGCCAAGGAGAAGAATCAGCGCCATGCCGGAGTTCGTGACAGTCGCAAACGTAGAAGACATTCCTCCGGGAACCGGGCAAACCGTCGAAGTCCACGGAATCTGGATCGCCCTATTTAATGTCAATGGATCCTTCTACGCCGTCGACAATACCTGCCCTCATGCAGGAGGACCACTCGGAGAGGGCCATCTCGAAGGCCACGTCGTCGAATGTCCGTGGCACGGATGGCGATTCAACGTACAAACCGGCGAGCGGCCTGAAAATCCGAGCATTGCCGTCACCTGCTGCCCCGTCAGAATCGAAAATAATCAGGTTCAGATCGCGCTGCCGGAAGGTTTCAAGTAGCCCGCGAATGTCCTTACTCGCCACGAGTCATTCATCAACTGCAAAGAAGCGACAACGCTCGGACTAGAATCGAGGTAAGGGTGGCGGTGGCAGGCCGGTGGGCTCGGGATCCGGCTCTTTAGGTGTCACCCCATCAGCAGGAAGCGACGCAGCATTGACCTTCTTCAATGCGAGATCGGCATGCCAAATGAACTCCCGCTCGAACCATTGGCCTGTCTCCCCTTGATCTCGCAACCACACACGTATCTCATACAGATCCCCTTCCACTTGCCTCACCCGCCACTCGCCCAATCGCGCGACCCGATTGCGTTCGCTCATTGAACGCACATGCTCAGTCATGGCCTGAAGAATGGTGGGATAACCCTGAGCCCGATGGGTCTGCACCATCGTGAGGGCTTCGGCAGCCCGATGATCGGCCATGGGACTCAGCGACGGAGGCTTCATCCAGAGATAGTAGAGTGCACCCAACACGAGCACTGCCACAACCGCATAGTGAATGATCTTCACAATCAGAAAGAAGAATGTGGAAGGCCGACGGACGAATGATTCTGTAACATGGTTATCCTATAAGTAGAGTTCGATGGGACGAGACAGCACGTGACCACGTTGCATCTTAGGAAGAGCCCCGGCGCGAAGTCAATCCGAAGACAATCAGTCCGATACACCGCCCACGGCGCAGCTTGTGCGTGTGAAAGGGGTTATGTTACAAACATCAAACTGGTCGAGAGCCTTGTGCTTTTGGGGCGGTTGATTACCATGAAGTTCTTTCTCTACGGAGACCATCTCAACCCGACGCAGTTGAAACGTCGCGCTCCGGAACATCAGTTTCTGATGCTGGCCACTCTTCCTGAACACACGATCAAATTTTGCCGATGGTCCTCGCAATGGCGATGCGGTCTCGCCAGCGTGACCCCGTCACCAGGAGAACAGGTCTGGGGAGCGATATTCGACGTGACCGACGAAGATCTCAAGCTGATGGATCGCTTCGAAGAGGATGTACCCCCAAGCGCGTTTCGCCAGGTCCAAGTCACCGTGCTGACGGGAGCCGGCGAAAAAATACTCGTCACCACCTATGCCGCCACCCCCATTGGCAAGTTCAAACCTAAAGCCCACTATCTCGATTGGGTGATGAAGGGCCTCAAGCATTGGAAACTGCCTGATGAGGCCATCGAGACATGGAAGTCGTATGCGCCGCAGTAACGTAGCCTTCAGCGCACAGCCATCAGCTTTCAGCTCTGCCTTGAAGATAACTGAACGCTAATGGCTGAAAGCTGACTGCTTTTTATCGATCATCAAAGGAGAACCCATGCCGAAGCCAAAATATCACATCGTCGTCTGCACCAACGCCCGTCCTCCAGGCCATCCGAAACCCTCCTGCGGCAGTGCAGGGTCAGCCTCCCTTCTCATGGCCTTTAATATGGGCCTCATGCAGAAGGGTGTGACGCCAGGCGAAGTCCTTGTCAGCGGTTCTTCCTGCCTCGGCCCCTGCGAGCAGGGACCAACCGTTGTTGTCTATCCTGACGCCACCTGGTACTCCAAAGTGACAGAAGCGGACGTGTCGACAATCTTAGACGAGCACATCAAAGGCGGCAAGCCGGCAGCGAAGCTGAATCCGGACTCGGTGTGGAACTCGTAGCGTTCAGCCGTCGACTTTCAGGAATCAGCCCGAACAAGAGCTGACAGCTGATGGCCAAAAGCTGTTCGAGCTGGTGCTATGAGTAATACCGCCCCCCATCAAGATCACAAATCCCACGCACCCAGCTCTATCGGGTGCGTGGTTATCACTTGTAGCGATACACGCACGACCGAGACCGACACGAGCGGCTACCGCATCATGCATATGCTCAAGGATGCCGGCCATTCGGTTGTCGCCTATCATCTCGTCAAAGACGAACCGGCGAAAATCAAAGCCAAGATCAAATCCGCCGTGGCGGACAAGAATGTTCAAGCGATCATCATCAACGGCGGGACAGGAATTTCTCGGCGTGATTCAACATTTGAAGCGGTCGACGCGATGCTGGAGAAACGGTTGGACGGATTCGGTGAAGTGTTTCGATATCTGACCTACCAGGACATCGGCTCACCCGCGATCATGAGCCGCGCCACCGCGGGCATCATCAAAGGCCGCGTCCTCTTTTCAACCCCAGGCTCCGAGAACGCCGTCAGGCTGGCGATGGAAAAACTCATCCTTCCAGAACTCGGTCACCTGGTCAAAGAACTCACCAAGTAAAGCAGGCTTGCTCACACCTTTCGTTTCACTCCGCTCTGCGTTCATATTGCATTAGACCGGGATTCGCTTTCAGGCAAACAATCGCATCGTGAAAGTATTTAAAATTGTCCGGACTAATGCCCATCAGTTTGATGAAGCTCTTTTTCCCCTGATCATTTAAATGATTCGGATATTTCAGACCGTACCAACATATGAAGGCCCTGAATTCAGGATGAAATACACATTTGCTACCTTCGACTATTCTTAGGCAACGAACGGCTTCTAGGATATAGAAGGCGTTCTCCTCTGTATTAAATTCGATACTTGTTTTTCCGGCTTTTAGATCACGATCGGCATGCTTGAAGAAGTTCCTGATTTTATGGACGTGTTTGGCATATTCTTTCCTGTACTCATCCTTTATGTAAATTGAGTCATAGTGAAATATCAGATTATGATCCCAGACCTGACCAACATCATCGAAATGGTCATGCAGTATTTGCAACGCTGCACAAGTCAGAGTGTGAATCGATATGGGATCGCGCTCTTCGAAGAAAAGGTTGATTGCCTCTAACAACTGTGATTTCGCAGCAGCAATTTTTGAGACATTGATTTTCATACTGCCCTGAAAGAGAACAGGCATCATGAACCGGTTCTTGTTCAAGGATGTTCAAAACGGTCAGCCAACGAGGCCGCAGGGAGCGTGCCAACTGAGGCGTACCCTCTGGGGTACGTCGCAGGGAGACATGCGACTGAGAACGAAGTTGGGGGCCGTTTTCAGCATCCGTCAGTCTTGGAAAATTTTTGGTTCAGAGTACGGCGCCTCCGGACTAATCTTCGATTGCGCATACCGTTTATAAAACATCAACACATCCCGTACCGACACCACCCCGACAATTTCCCCTGCTTGGGTCACGGCAAGATGCCGCACGCCTAAGTCTCCCATCATATCCTGCGCATCATCGACCGTCTGGCCTCCCTCGATCGTGCAAATGGGGCTCGTCATGATCTTCTCGACAGTGAGCTTGCCAAGAGGCTTACTCATCGCCACCGCGCGCCGCACAATGTCGGTATCCGTGACGATCCCGATCAGCTTCTTCCCCCTTTTCACAAACAGCGAACCCACCCGCGCCGTCTTCATTTTCTTGGCCGCGCTCACAATCGATACGCTCGGCCCCACGGTCTTGGGCTGCTTGCTCATGATCTTCGCCACAGTAGACATAATTTTTCTCCCTTTCTATTGTTTACTTACTAGACAAGAAAAAGTCAGCGATTTTAACCCAATCAGAATAAGGAGGCTCAAAACGGTCAGTATTCTCACCCGCCCAACCCTGGTGCGCCGGGCCGCACCTTGTCCCAGGCAAGGCCGCAGGGAGCATGGCAACTGAAAATGCAGTTGGAAGCCGGTTTCAACATCCTTCAAACTGTGAGGACGATCTTACCGAAAAACTTGCGACTCAGCATCTGCTCTTGCGCTGCACGCGCGTCTTTGAGGGGATAGGTCCGATCGATCACTGAGATCAGCCGCCCCTGCCCCATTAGTTCAGCCGCCTTCACCAATTCGGCGCGCGTGCCCATATAGGACCCTTTGATCGTCAGCTGGTGCGAAAAGACATACCGGAGATTCAGCGTCACGTCGCCCCCGGTCGTTGCGCCACAGGTAATCAAACGCCCTCCTTTCCCCAATGAATGGAGACAGGTGTCCCACACCTCCGGACCGATATGCTCGATCACGACATCGACGCCGCGCCCTTCAGTCAGCAGCTTCACACGTTCAGCCACCTTCTCCTTCGCATGGTTGATGACCGCATCTGCTCCAAGAATCACGGCTTTAGGGATCTTGTCGTCAGACCCGACAGTGGTCATCACGCGGGCCCCAGCGAGCTTCGCCATTTGGACCGCCATCATCCCGACTCCGCTCCCCGCGCCCATGATCAGCACCGTTTCTCCATGTTGGAGTCCTGCCAGGGCAAACAACATGTGCGAGGCGGTCACCGACACCAGCGGGAAGGCCGCGGCCTGCTCAAACGAGAGGTTCTCTGGAATCGGCAGTATATTGCGGAACGGCACTTTCACATATTCAGCATAGCCGCCATGCGTCATGGCGCCGACCAGACCATATGAGCGGCACAGATTGTCTCGCCCCCCCAGACACTGCTCACATCTCCAACAGCCGATCCCCGGCGACACGAACACACGTTGCCCCACCGTGACGCCTTCGACTCGATTGCCGACTTGCTCGACGACCCCCGCCACATCCGACCCCGACACATGAGGAAGTGGTATGGGATAGGCGGGATTTCCCTGTCGTATCCAAATGTCGAGGTGGTTTAGGGCACAGGCCTTGACACGAACTAGCACCTCCTCCGAAGCAATCGTCGGCGTGGGCAGATCCTCGTACGACAGTGTGTCCGGTCCACCATGCGCCCGAAAGAGTACGGCTTTCATCTCATCAATCCCTCCACCCAACAAGAACAATTTTGAAAAGGCGGGTGGCAGCGGGGTGGGCGCCCAACCGCCCGCAGCGGGTTCCCTACACCGAGCAGGCTGCTCAAAAAGGCCTTCCAGCAAGGCCGCAGCCGATGAAAGCACCGGAGGCGTAGCCTCTGGGCTACGTTGAGGATGCTTTCGGAGGTGAGAACGAAGCTGGAGGACTTTTTCAGCAGCCTGCTAAAAGGTCAACGTCCCTTCGACCACCATGATGCACTGCCCTCCCACCTTGACAGCTTGGATGATATCGTCATCCGACTCGATCCGCACGAGAATTTGCGACGGACGCTCGATCTCATAACCCTGCTCAACGACAATGTCTGTCGTCGGGGCGACGTCCACCACGCCGTTCTGCACCAGATAGGCTCCCAAGGCGCCGCTCGCACTGCCGGTCGCTGGATCTTCAAGAATCCCAATCGAGGGAGCAAACATGCGCGCATGGACCGTCGCAGAGGGTTCGACGGTCACCGTCGTGAAGGCCATGATACCATTCGCGCCAAACTGACTGCAGACATCCATGATAGCGGGCGCGTCGGGCTGGATTGAGCGAACAGCTGTCAGCGAACGCACAGGCACGATGATCACCGGCAATCCAGTGGACACCGCCTCGATCGGCCACTTCATGTCGGCGATCACATACTTCGGCAACCCCAACGCGCCGGCAACCTTATACACATCTTCCATCTCGCTCACGGGCCCTAGAAACTCCGGCTTGGGTTGCGTCATTACCACACGAGTAAGCTCCCCCTCTTGTGCATGGAGTTCGACAGGAAAGAGGCCGATGTTGCATTCCTGCATCACGCGGGTGATCCCATCCGTCGCGGCGATCAACCCTAGCTGGGCCAACACATAAAATGTCCCCAGCACCGGATGACCGGCAAACGGAATCTCCTGCGTTGGAGTAAAAATCCTAAGACGAACGACCGCCGCCTGGTCCGTCGGAGGCAGCACAAACACGGTCTCGGAGAGGTTCATCTCCCTGGCAATCTGCTGCAGTTGATAGTCGGCAAGGCTGTGCGCGTCGGGAAACACGGCGACCGGGTTGCCGCCGAACGGCTGCCCGGTGAACACGTCCGCTTGATAAAACTTCAGGGACCGCCGGTCAGACATTCAGGCCTTTCGATGCGGGCGGGATATCTAAATGATCCAAGAACGATGCGGCAGACCTTTTGAACATGCTGTGCGTTGATTGACAGGCGTACATCCGCTTTGCCAGACTTGCCCCATGACAGATGTGAAGCAAGAAGACGTGAACCACGCATTGGAAGTACTGGGACTCACCCTCCCCGTCACCGCCGAAACCCTCGCTCGGACTAGACGAGCCCTGTTATACACCTGGAACCCCGCTCGCTACTCAAATCTGACCAACAACCCCAAGAAATACATGCAGGCCTACAAAAAGGCCGAAGAGATGACCAAGCTCATCGAAGCCGCGCACGCCCTTCTTTCCGCCGTCCTCGTGCCCGAAGACGCACCCCCCGGATGATGAAAACGTCATCTAACGGCGTTCTCGGTTCGTCAAAATCCTCAACGTACCC
>DATHTZ010000063.1:0-3822 GCA_035462675.1 Nitrospiraceae bacterium
GGCTCCCGCAATGATCGCGACCGCTTGCGACATCCCGGTGGCCCCGAGCAGCCAGGCGTAGTCGTTGGCAATCGTGGGCACGGTCAGCGCACCTGTCCCCAACGACGCGACGAGCGCATCGACAGGAGACAGCACCGAGTCCCACCCGAGAATCCAGACATCACGAAAGCTCTGGATCATGTCCATCAGAAAGCAATAGATCAGATTGAGGATGGCGGTCATGCGTTCCCCACAAAGACAATGCGATAGGCCACAAAGGCCGAGAGCGCGATGATGAGCGATCGTAGCGCGGTCAACATGCCGGCCCAGGCCGAGAAATCCAGCGTAAAACTCCCGAACAACGAGGACGAGAGCGAGTACGTGGGAATGGCCGAGGGCCAGGACAGCGTCTTCAGCAGATTGAGCGCACTGAGCAGTCCTGAGCCTTGCCATTGGTTCATGTGGTCCTGCAGCACCGATCCAAACGTGCGCTGATCGTGATTCCCCGCCGAGCAGGAGACCGAGCTGGTCGATTCTTCTTGCTGAGTGACCGATCCATCCGGATTGGCCGTCGTGGTCGTGGTCGTCGTCGTGGTTTGCGTGGAAGGGACTGCCGGTTGGGGCCCCGATGGAGGCGGCGCGTTGGGATCAATCACTGCATCCGTCGGGCCTACTTGCGAAGCCGGTTTCACCGTGGGCACTACCTCCGATGGCGACACAGGGAGCGTGGTCACGTTCTCTGCCGATGGCGCTGTCGCTCCCTGTCCCAACGGATTGGTTTTCGATTCAATAGAATTGGGGTTGGCAGCAGGCAGGCCACCCACATAGGTTTGATACTCGCCCAGAGTCAAGCTGGAGGGCGGGAGAAATCAGATCTCCTGTTGACTGGAACTCGTGGTGCCATCGTTCCTGTGAGACCAGTTTCTTCGGCAGGTGGGGCCTGAAATCCCTTGATTGCTGCGCGTCCACCCAGGCCAGGCCGGGTCCGTAAACGTCTCCCCATTATTGCCCTGATAACAACTGGTCGAGGACTCGCCTATCGAGTCCACAGAGAAGAACTGTTGCCCGTTGAAGGCGCAGGGATGGACGCACGACGCCGGATTCCAGACCGCTCCGGCTGGCAGGCCGGTGCCGCTCCCGTTGCTTTGTGTCCCCACGGGAAGCGCTGCCGCCAGGGCTGCCGTTTTCACCGCCTGCACGTCTTGGGACGAGTAGTACATCCCTGCCAACGTCAAGGCTGCCGACACCCCGAGCAGCCCCCACCCGACCGGCCCCGTGGCGATCCGCACCGCCACCGAGGCCGCCGTCGGTGCCGAGATGGCCGAGGCCACCGCACCCGTGAACGCCGCCCGTTGTGCGACCTGATAGGCCCCGATCGCCGAGGTCGTGGCGACTCGCACGTAGCCTGTCGACGAACTCGATACCTGAAAGGCAGAGACTGGGAACGCGATCAAGTACAGCGCGACGATCTCCGTGAGCAGGAGATAGAGGCCCTGTGTGACTATGGCTACTGTTTTCCGCATACGATTCCCATCAGGAAACAGAGGACGAACAACGCGGCGAATTCGAGCTGCTGCACGACGGTCAGCACGGTCCAGACCATCTCTCGTCTCTTTCCTCTTTCCTTACTGACTGCGATCCTTCCCTCACTCTTCCAGAAGCAGGCCGGCGAGGAAGGCCAGGAGCAGGACCATGATCATGGTCCTCGTGTGGTCCACTGGCCTTCCTCCCGTCTCCTGCCTTACTTCAGGATCTCTAAGGCCGTCAGATCGAAGAAGATCTTGCCGGTTTGCTCGAACTTCCGAATCTCCACCGACGCCCGCGCCTGTTTGCCTTCCGACTGCTTACAGATCTCGATGAGATGCTGATGCTCCTCCGGGATGTTCAGCCTGAGGTTTCCTGGATCTTTGCCCTTCACGTAGAGATCCATCGACCGGTACACCCGGTTCTCCTTCCCCTTCCGTTCGACATACCCCTGCACGCTGCCTTCGGCTTTCACCATCATGATGCGGTCCTCCTGGTTGAGATGACGGGTCAGCGAGATGTCTGACCCAGTGGCCCCGGCCAACGACCGGGTGTTTGGGATACACGTAAATGCTGTCCTGCACTCCTGACAGGTGAGCACCAGTGCCCCGTGCTCCCACCGACAGCCGCAGCCTCTTGCTCCACAGCCTGGACACATGCGGGTCCACTCCTTAGATGGGACGGAGGACATAGGGGCGTTGCTTTCTGCCTTCGTGCAGCATGGCCAAGTGCTTGGCTTTCCATTTTTTCGAGCCGGCGTAAATCAACTGTTGGAGAAATGATTCCCCACGGTGAAAGTATGCGAGCGCCAGCATCGCGCTGATGGATTGGCCCAGCCACTGACAGACCTCATCCAGCGTCTGTTGCACCTTCTCCACCACAAGCCGGCAGCGGGTGAAGCCTTCGGTCAGGGCCTCCCACCACGCCAAGAGCGGGGCCCGGTACTTCTCCCAAGGTTCGGCGTCATGTGTGGTCTCGCGAAAATCGACATAGGAGCGCAGCACACCGACAAGAAATTCTCGCCAATCCTCCGGTGCCAGCGTGAGCAAGGCCTTGGCACAGGCTTGCGCGCGGTCCTTTTTCAGCTCCAATTCCCAGCGAACACCATAGTCCTTGGCCTCTTCACGGCCTTTCTGTTGCAGTTCCAGTCGTTTGTCGTAGACGCGCAACATGGTTTGGCTCTCTCGACTGCCGAAGTAGAGGGTGTCGCCAGTGGACGCACCGTCGCGCAACGAGGACCCGGCAAGGACCTGGAACTTCTGGGACCGGGTCACGGCTTGTCCAGCGTCCACCGCCTGTTTGACCTGTGCGATGGAGACCCCCGCTGCCCGATCATCGAGGGCCACATCCATTCGCGTGATGTGTCCCCCACGAGCGAAGACCCAGGTCAGGACCGAGCGGATCGTAGCTTCGTCCCAGGCGGAGACGATCCCCCCTGAGAGATCCACGTGGACTTCTTTGGCTTTCCGAGGAGCCCCTGTCCCCAGTTTGCCGACACCGTGACGGCCTTGGTTGGTGAGCCAGCAGGTGGGATAGCCACGAAAGCCCGTCATCGTCTCGAACCAATCTCCACCAATGACGGGACCGATTTCGTCAACCGTCGCCTGAGGGACAGTGAAGGCGAGCCAATCAAGGGTTGCGGTAAAGATGCAGCTGTCCATGAACGATCCTTTCTCTCCTCTGCTATACAAGCCCCCGTTTTACCGAACGGGGGCGTTTCCGCTGTGCGCGCCGCCGGCTGCCGCCGCCGGTCGCGCGCCGCGTACCCTGCTTGACTCGTTTCTCGAACGCATGAGCGGCAAAGGCCTTGAGGACTTTGTCGAGATCGAATCGCAAGACCTTGGACACTTTCTGGACCGGAATCACGTTCTTCAACTGTGCGCGATAAATCGTATCCTCGTGGACACCGAGTTCTTCTGCCAGCTCCTTGACCGACAAAAATCGTCGTTTCATCTGCATCCTTTCTGAAGAGTGCACGGCACGGTGCTGACCATACCGTGGGGCACGGGTAATGGGAATTCCGCATAGTTCTGCTGATGGCTGCGTATTGCCGCAGATATCTGCAGGGCAACGAGCGGCGGCGAGGGATGCAACTTCGATGCAAATTAAATAGGTAGGCTATCTATCTAGAACAAGGTGAGGCTGCTTGCCAGCTCGTCTATCGAGGACACCCCGTGAAGCAAATTGCGCCAACCATGAACTTTTTCGTGCCATTTTCCAGGATGCAGTGTCGCGTACGAATGATTGGTTCGATCTCCAGGGCCACTCCGTCCCAAGTTGGAGTGCATTCTCAAGGGGAAAGAGGTATTCTGCTCCCCT
>DATHTZ010000064.1:0-19929 GCA_035462675.1 Nitrospiraceae bacterium
GGGGCCATGGGTTAGCCCGAGGATATCGAGGGCAGCCTGAGTTAACGAAGGAACGGTTCATTCCCCATCCATTCTCGACAGACTCTCAGGCGAGACTGTATCGAACGGGAGATTTAGTTCGCTATCGCCCAGATGGGCGCATCGTGCATCTGGGTCGGTTGGATCGTCAGGTCAAGATCAGAGGAGTCAGAATCGAATTGGGCGAGATCGAGACAGTGCTGAGCCGCCATCCCGCCATCCGTCAGGCGGTGGTAACAGCACGAGAGGATCAACAAGGGGTCAAACAGCTGGCGGCTTATGCAGTCTGTCAGGATGGGCCTGCGCCAAGCCCGACAGAACTTCGCGCATTTGTGCGGGCGGTGCTTCCTGAGTATATGACCCCTTCCTTCTTCGTGTTTCTGGAGGCGATGCCCTTGACGGCAAATAACAAGGTCGACTTGCGGGCATTACCTGCTCCGCCCCCCCCTCTCTCGGATGGACTGGCTCACATTGGGCCGCGCAATTGGGTGGAAGTCCAACTGACGGCCTTGTGGCAGCAGGTACTCGAAGTCCCCAAGATCGGGATCCATGACAACTTCTTCGACCTCGGTGGCCATTCCCTCAAGGCGGCCCAACTCTTCTTTCTACTTGAACAGGTGTATGGAAGGCGCCTTCCACTCGCGACGCTGTTTCAAGCGCCGACCATTGCAGAGTTAGCGTCGGTTCTTTCGCGTGAGCAATGGACGCCGCCATGGCAATCACTGGTAGCCATTCAGCCGAGCGGAGCCGCGACCCCGATATTCATGGTGCCGGGAGTAGGGGGCAATGTGTTGGTCTTTGCTCAGTTGGCGAGATTGTTGGGTTCGGATCAGCCATTCTATGGGTTGCAGGCGCGAGGATTGGACGGAAAAGAGACGCCGTTTACCTCGGTGCCGGAGATGGCAAAGCACTACATTGCAGAGATCCGCGCAGTTCGCCCGCAAGGACCGTATGTCGTACTTGGTATCTGTACCGGTGGGCTGATCGCGTATGAAATGGCTCAGCAATTACTCGAACAGGGGGAAGTCGTCACCTTGGTGATGATGGATACCTGGCATCCGATTTCATATCACCCATATCGGTATCAGTGGCCAATGAGGATTTGGCTGTCCCTCTTTATTCTCTGGAGGACAATGGGAAATATTCACGTGCTCCTCCGCGTGCCGATAATAGACTGGAGGCCATTCATCCAGCGCAAACTCGAGAGGCTCATGTCATTTCTACGAACCAGAACCGTTGAAGATGAACTGTTTGTTGAGTTTCAGGTCGAACGAGTGACGCAATCGACGCGCCAAGCGGTGGCTCGCTACGCCATGCGCAAATACCCTGGACGTATTCTCAATATCGTGGCTTCGAAACGGAACGTGGCTGGAACGGTGACTGATACCAGATCTGTCTGGGCAGAACTTGGTGGCGGCGGGAGCCAGACCGTGCCGATCGCTGCCACAGACTCAGGGCTCCTCCTTACCTCACCGCATGTCGGGGAAGTGACAGTGCATCTCCAGACCTTTCTTGCCGTCGATGCTCAACGCGAGACAGACCGCGATCGCCGCAATCGTGATATGCTCGCCTGATTTTTCTCTCTTTCCTTCGTGAATGTGAGGCCGGTCGGCGATGCCATTCAGACGATTTCTCCACTTTGTTGTGCAACGTTCGAGAACCATGGCATGGCTCATGGTCTGTGTTGGTATTTTGTCAGGCCTCTTAAGCGCCGGAGTTTTGGCTCTCATTAATCATGTGCTTCATCATCCATCCGACCATTCCTTCCCCGTGATGCTGGGGTTTGTCGCCCTCGTCGCCGGAAAGCTACTGTCGAACCTGTGGTCCCAGCTCCTGCTCGTCCGATTCTCACAAGACAGGATTTTGGATCTCTCCTTGTCGCTCTGTGCGAAGATCGTGCGGGCTCCGTTGCGTCGTTCCGAGCAGCGAGGGGCCGCCAATATTCTTGTCACTCTGACGGATGACGTCAGTTGGGTTACCTGGGCGATTCAATCTTTCCCGCAGTTGATCATGAATGCGGCAGTGGTGCTGGGTTGCGGAATCTACCTTGCTTGGCTGTCGTGGGGTATATTTCTGGGAGTGGTTGGAGTCACCGTGGTTGGCGCTCTGGGGTATCAGTGGTTGCACACCAGCGCGCGAAGCGTTATTTCTGCAGCTCGGGAGGCCAGGGCGGAGTTGTTTCAACATTTTCGTTCGCTCACGGATGGCCTGAAAGAGTTGTTGATGCATCGGGGGCGTCGGCAGGAATTTGTGAATGAGGAAGTGCGAGTGGCGGCAGAATTGTATCGGCAAACGAATATGGAAGCGACGCGGAGACAAGCTCTGGCTGGGACCTGGACTCAGGTCTCGTTTTATTCCCTCATCGGCTTCATCGTCTTTCTGTTTCCCTCTATGGTGGAGATGCCTCCCGAGGCCCTGACGGGGTATGTGGTAGCCATCCTCTATATGATGGGTCCTATCTGGAACATCATCGGTGCGGTACCAACCCTCGAACGAGGTCAAGTCGCAATAGAGAATATTGAACGATTAGGCGTTTCTCTGGACGTCGGCCACGAGGATGCGCAGACAATAGAATCGGCAAGTCTTCATGCTGGGATTTCTCCTATTGTGCAGTGGAATGATGTCGTGTTTTCGTATGACGAGGAGAAAGGGGTTGACGTGCCCTTCACGCTTGGTCCAATCAGTCTAGAGCTGTATCCGGGCGAATTGGTGTTCGTCATCGGAGGGAATGGGAGTGGGAAATCGACCTTCGTGAAAGTTCTTGCGGGGCTGTATCAACCTCTACAGGGAGACGTAACGTTGGCTGGTACGATGATCATCGATGCAAATCGGGAGTGGTATCGTGAACATTTCTCGGTCGTATTTTCAGACTTTCATCTCTTCAAGAAGCTCCTGGGCCAATCGGATTCTCAAATCGAGAGGCTCGTGCCAAAATATTTGCGACTGCTGCACATGGATCAGAAAGTCACGGTGCAGGAACGCTCGTTCTCGACCCTTGATCTCTCGCAGGGGCAGCGAAAGCGGTTGGCGCTCGTCACGGCCTACTTGGAGGATCGCCCGATCTATGTGTTCGATGAATGGGCGGCGGACCAAGATCCGCAGTATAAGGAAATATTTTACAAGACATTGCTTCCGGACCTGCGTGAGCGGGGGAAATTGGTTATCGTCATCACTCACGACGATCGGTACTTCCACCTCGGCAATCAGGTTATTAGATTGGAGGATGGCAAGGTTGTGGAATATCTGAAAGCTGAGGTAGGCGGCCGTCGACCGTAACGATCGCCCCCATGATGTCGAATGTGTGTATCCAGGATGGCGATGTGCTGATTTCATTCCAGTCGATCGAGCAGCTTACGGCTATTGGTCGGCGTGGCCATATCAGCCTCGAGCTGAACGCTGTTCACCTCTGGGGGATTGAGCTCGACGGGTCACCAGCCTGTCTGGAGCGATGCGCCCAGTGGTTAGACAAAGAAGAACAGCGCAGAGCCGCACGCTTGGTTCGAGAGGAGGACCGGCAGCGCTACGTGCTTGCGCATGGAGGACTCAGGGCAGTGCTCAGCCGGTATCTTGGAATTGCCCCTGATCTGGTAGAACTGTGTCGCAATGAGGCAGGTAAGCCTTTCGTGACGCGGGAGCTGCGAGGTCAGCCCCCGATCACTTTCAACCTGTCCCATGCACAAGGTCGTGCACTCATTGCGGTCTCACAGGAGCAAGAGGTTGGAGTTGATCTCGAACGAATTCGCCCGGATATAGAGGTTACGCAACTTTCCGAGCGTTACTTTGCTCCCTCCGAACATGCCGCGATTATGCAGTTGACTCAGGAGCAGCGTACAGCCAGATTCTTCCGCTTTTGGGTCGCGAAAGAGGCGGTGCTTAAGGCTCAAGGTGTCGGACTCTGGGCATTGAGTCAGTGCGAGATCCTTTTGGTGGCGGACGGAGTCGGTGCTGAAGTTTTGGCCCCAGTGGGCTCTCCGCTCCAAGACAATTGGAGGGTTCGGTTCCTCACGTGTGACGAGGGGTGGGAAGCGGCGGTGGCCGCTCAGGGGATGGACTGGGTCGCGCAGGGCGATCTCTCAGGGTGCTGAAATAGTTTTCCTCAATCTGCTAGAGCGGTAACGCCTTGCCTGCTTCTATTGAGTTGAAAGCGGTTTTGTCACTGGTGATGCCTCTCGAAGGTCTTTGAAAAATTTCCGAACGAGAGCCTGACATTCCTGTTCGAGGACCCCGCCGGTTACCAGAACCTGGTGGTTCAGTTTCGGCTCTGACGGCAGATCGAACACCGATCCGCAGGCTCCGGCTTTCGGATCCCATGCCCCAAAGACGACTCGGGATACCCTCGCTAAGATAATGGCGCCGATACACATGGAGCAGGGCTCGACGGTCACGTAGAGGGTTGTGTCGGTCAATCGCCAACTCCTCAGTGCGGTCGCCGCGGCACGGATCGCAATGATCTCCGCATGAGCCGTGGGGTCCTGCCAGAGTTCGCGATAATTATGAGCCTGGGCAAGAATCTGGTTGCCTTGAACGATTACGGCGGCAATCGGCACTTCGCCGACGGTCGGTGCTCGGGCCGCTTCCTCCAGGGCTATCCGCATAAATATGAGATCCTGTGTACGCTTGTCTCCAGGCATGTTCGTCTCCTCACCCCACGGCGTGCATCCTAGCATGGTGGTTTGACAGGAAAGAAGCGAGGCGCGAACAGGAGGCTAAAAAATCCACCGATGGAAGAAGACTGTTACTTGGTCTGTCGGTTTCTCTGGATTTTTAGTTGAAATAAACGAACTAGCGGAATCAAACGAGCCAGGCTAGGATTGGCTCAAGAGGTAGATCGGTCCGGTCGGTTGCGGCAGGCCGCCTGAGGGCTCGAGGCTGACGGCAAAGGTCTTCGCATCCGCGAAATTCGGCACCCTCTTGACGAGTAGGTGAGCGGTTTTTCCGGTATCCATGTTAAAGATCCCAATGCTGACGGGTTTGTCGTGAATGGCCCATAGCTGATAGGTCGTGCCAGCGGGAGATTCGGGCAGGTTGACGGAGTAGAGCCAGACTTTTTGGGTACGCGAATAGTACAGCAGGAATCCCGCAGCTTGTTTCGCCATGTCCGATCCGGTGAGGGAGACGGTCTTCGCGTTGGGAATTCGAAGGAGTGTGGCGAATTCATCTTGTGGAGTCTCGACGGTGCGAGCGTTGCCTCGCTGGCTTAATTGAACACGGATCTCTTCCAACTCAGCCTCACGCTGTGTCAGCTGTTCTTTGGTTTCCGCTGCTTCGCTCGTTCGCTGCTGCAGTTCGTTGCGTAATTCGGTGAGAGTGTTGGCTTGGTCGCTGACCTCACGATGCACATCGTCAAGCTTCGTCGACTTTTCCTGCAGCGACGCTTCGAGCTGCTGAATCTTCGATGTCTCGATGGAACGTTGTGTCGACACGCTCCAGGCGAAATATCCGCCGACCGCCACGACCAGGAGCGCGGCCAAGCCCAGGGCCCAGGGTAATGACGATGATCGGGCAGGGGCGACGGGAGGAAAGAGGTGTTCCATCCATTCTCCCGGTTCCAAACTCGGCCGGGCCGGTTCCTTTGGCGCCGCTTCAGCTGGAATCGGTGAGGGGTTTCGTTCAGCCATGATCGTGGCTTTAAGGGAGTGTGGAGGCACGATCGGGCTAAGAGCGAGCGGGAGGAGCGCGGCGACGGATTGATAGTCCTTCAGAGCAGTGTGGCAGGAGACGCAGCCGGAGAGTAAGTGGGCTTCTAGAGCTTGTCGCTCGCTCCGATCCAGCGCGCCTGCAGCATACAAGGGAACCGATTCTTCGAGTTCTTCATGCGTCATTGGAGATCACCATGGTTCCCCCACTGTTGGAGGCTCTCTCGGAGTTTGGACATCCCTAGTTTGATCCGTGTCTTCACGGTTCCCAACGGCTGGTTCAGCCGTGTAGCGATCTCAGTATGAGAGAGTCCCTCGTAGTAGGCGAGTTCGATCGCTTGTTGCTGCGCCTGGGGTAATCCTGCCACAGCGGCCCCGACCGCAGTGCGTAGTTCTTGATCGGCCTGTGTCTCAAGCGGGTTTGGACCTGGGTCGGCCACCCGCGCAGCGGTTCCGCCTTCCGGTGAATTGGTGGCCCGATAGCCTCGTGAGGCCCTGGCCCGTAGACGGTCGATGGCTCGGCTCTTGGTGAGGGTGATCAGCCATGCGACCGGAGTTCCACGCCCGACGTCATAGCGGGAGACCTTTCGCCAGACTTCCAAATAGACATCCTGCAGGAGTTCCGATGCTTCCTCGCGATTTCCCAAGATCCTGACCGCCAACGTAAACAAGAGCGTGCTCGAATGGTCATAGAGCTGGCTGAATGCCTGCTGATCGCCTTTGACTACGCGGGCCAGCAAGGTTGGGTCGATCGTCGAGGTGGAGTGTAGTGAGGGTTTGTCCATTACGAGAGCGAGTTGTGAGGGAAAGCCGTGATCACCTCATTTCCGCCACGACTATAGCACTCTACGTATAGAACGGGCAAAAGGATGTGTGTTTTGGCAGGATGCTGAAAAAGTCCGCCAGCGGCGTTCTCGATTTGTTCAGATTCTCAACGGGGACCCGGCCGCCTCACCGACTCGGCGGCGCGCACAGACGTGGTGCTCCTTATTCGTCGCACCGTGTGTCCCAGAGGGTACGCCTCCGGTCCTTCACTCACTGCGGTCTTGCGGGACAGCCTTTTTGAGCATCCTGCGAAAGTGTCCTGTATTTCGCCTGGTGCTCAGGCCATTGAATTTCTGCTTTTCAAGGTGGGTTTTTTCGCAGCCTGCTAGGCTGTTTGAGGATCACACAAGATTTGTCGGAATAACGGCTCCAGACCAGCGTCTCGGAGAGATTGGCGGAGCAGGAGCGATTCTGTAGTTGGGTCGTATTGCGCTAATCGCCACGGCCCCAGGCGAACAACGTAATGCGTCGGTTTCCGCTCGATGGAAGCAGCGAGGCGTCGGGTTACATGTGGAAATATTCTGAGCGTGAACGAGGCGACCTTGCAATGGGAGGGGAGAGATTGGAGTGGTGTAGGGGTATGGACATCGACTGTGGCTGTCCACCGGAGTAGTAATGCCAGCATTGGCTGGAAGAGGGGGAGTTTCGAAAGGACACGAATACTTCTGGTGACTGAACGGGCAACGACAGTACGAACGCGATTCTTGAGGTTGCTCGGTTGTGCTGCGGCTGATGACATACGTGGGCTGTTCCCGAGAGAGATGTGAGTACCCTCGCGCAGCACTCCCGTGACCACTCCGATCACAGAGCCTGGCTGAACGCTCTCGCAGGCGCCCTGCGTTGCATCGCCTCTCGTCGAGAGGGTGCCTTGTGGATGAATGGTGGTGATGCGGTGGCAGACGAGCAGGGTGTCGTTCCGGAATACCACGATCTCGCCTACAGTGAGGGAGGTTGGAGGACTGAGTTCAAGTCTGTCGCCTTCTTGAATCGTGGGCATCATGCTTGATGACACGATACGAGGCACGATCATGTCACTCAGCAGAACCAGCTGAAGTTCATTCGGTAAATCTTGAGTAGAAAAACGACCATCTAAGGTGAGAGGAGGTAGGAGGTGAATCATGAGATCGTCCTTCCGGGGCGTTCAACGACGACCCGGATCAGCATCCGAGTCAGTAAGAAGCTTCCGGCCTGAGCCAGTTGCCGCCATCTGGTGATTCTGGTGCGCCAGGGTCGGTCCATACTCTCGTTCCCATAGCGATAGGTGAGAAAGAGCGAAGGTGGGAGGAGGGCGCGATGGAGCCAGGGCATTCTGCGCCCAGGCGGTTGCGTGATCCACAAGAGAAAATGCCCAAGCTCTGGGATAGGCCGGGTCGTCACCAATCGACGGAAAAGAAACTCTAATATGTATTCAGCCTTGGTCGATGGCGAGAGTTGCCGGATCACGGTCGCAGGAATACCTATTGTTGAGTTCGACAATGCCAGCTGGCGCAGGCCGTGGTAGAGAGGAATCTTCAGGTGACGCCGGCGAGCCTCCTCGATCAGCGTGGGCCAGCCGAGCGGTTCCTTCTCCATCAGCAAACGGAGATCGGTGAAAAATGATGGAGAGAGGCGCCCTCGATGGACGACTGAATAGGCGGTCAGGTAGAGCAACAGGTCGTCGGAGCACAGTTGCTTGACTGTCAGCTGACCGAGCGGTCGGATTCGTGCCCGAGCCCACAGTGCGGCAAGCCCCTCCTCGTCGAGATACCAGAGATTCGAGACCAGATCCAGAGAGAGTGTGGATTGGGAGGAATAATAGGCCGGGTTGCCGTCGATCTGTTGTGTAAATCCCGTCTCAATTAACAGTTGATGAATAGCTGGAAGGTCTTGTTCATGGACCAGCAGATCCACGTCGGATAGGGGCCTCGTCCCGCGCATTCCGTAGAGGCGTGAGAGCAGATCGGCCCCTTTCAAGACGATACAATCGATGCCCTGCCGCTGGAATGCCTGGCCGACGATCTCATACTCATCGAGCAGACGTTTGTTGATCAGGCTGACCTGGGTATAGGCGTCAGCGAGGTCGTCGAGGGTCGAGGAGGGCATGGGTATGATGCTCCAATTGTGCCCACTCCTTAAAGTGCGGGAGGCAGCAACTCATGTCGCCGGTTTCAAGCCATGCATCGCTCCGACCCTGGCGGCAGTGAGGCCGCACCTCACAATTCGGACATTCGTACCGCTCACTCGGGTATGCCCGGTCGACGGTCCGCTTGAGTACTTCCCAGCCTTCTTTCACCGTGCCGGTGCGGAGATCATAGCGAGGGACCGGGAAGGCGGCGCAGAGGTTCATTTCGCCATAAGGAGTAATCGCACATCGACTCTGACCGCAGGCGCATTCGATGAAGGACTGGTCGCCTGAGCAGGATTCCTCAGACGCGGACGTCTCCCGGTGAGGGAGTAGTTCCTGATCGATCCTTACTTTCATGTCGGGGGCAAGGCGATATTGCAGGGGTGTCTGGTCGCCGGTGACGGTGGACATGATCTCCAGGCAGTATTGGAATTTCATGTGCAGTGATTCCACCAGTTGCCGGCCGGCCTGGATTTCCTCGTGATTGATGGTCGTCACCGGCATCCGGACGACAACAGGCAGCGCGGCAGCGGCAAGATTGAGTAGGCCCTGTCGAAATTGCCGATAGGATCCTGGGACTGCGGTCATCCGCTCGTAGACCGCCTCTGTCGCACCATAAATAGAGACGTTGATCTGACTGACACCGACTTCATAGAGCAGGTCGGTGAATGAGGGTGTGATACGGGTGGCGTTGGTCATCAGGTGAATCATCAATCCCTGCCGACGCGCTTCTCGCAAGATGTCGCCGATGTCCGGACGCACGCTCGGTTCCCCACCGGTGAAGGTGACGGTCAGCACTCCAAGATCGGCGATCTGTTTCAGAAGCGCACAAATCTCGGAGGTCGTGAGTTCATGAGGCAGGGCACGATGCGTGGGGTTGTAGCAATGAACACATCGCAAGTTACAGCCGTAGGTCAGTTCAAAGGTGACTCCCTCCGGTCTGCGAGTCTTCGCTGCCTTGCGAGAGATGGCATCTAGAAAATCATCCGAAGCGATCGTTTTCATGAGGACCCGACTGGATGAAGCTGCCGTTGAGCCAAGATGTAGTCCACGATGTCGGGAGACTTCAGCGGCGCAAGAGCCCGACAGTCGACGTGCTGAACAAGGTTTCCGATGACCTCCATAGTCGTCTCCATGGCTGCGCGGTCCCAGAGCGGCAGGAAGCTTTGGCATAGCAGCTCTTGGGCGACGGCACGCGGGGACATGAGGGACGTCGTGTGTCTGTCCGTGCCGTGGCTGATGCAATAGAGTTGAGTAAGGGGGCAGCTTTTATTGGCGGCATAGTTGCCGGAACCCACCCAGGGAGTCCCGTGGATCATGAAGCGGCCAGCAATGTTTCGGATGATAATGCGTTCGTCGCTGAGGATTAGCGCCCCCCGTTCCGCGAAGAAATCTGCAATCGTCGACTTGCCGGCTCCCGAGGCGCCGGTGAACAGATAGCCCTGTTCGTGACTGGATAGGCCTGCTGCATGGAGGAGGAGCGTTCCGTCATGAGCCATGCGCGATAGGAGGCAGACTTCGACGAGTGGATTGAACAGATGCATCGGACACCATCCGACTTGGCCCATCTGCAGCTCCGGCAGAATCCAGGCATGCACGGTCCGGTAGTCTTCAGAGACCAGCGCGCAAGCTCGTAACTGATGCGTGTGCGGGCTCAGGCATTCGACGGCAAGTCCGGCGTCGGATTCAAAGAGTTTCCACAGTCCGTGGGCCGCATCGAACCGGAGTGGTCCTGTGGGCAATTCGGGAAGATGCGAAGCCACAGTCACTGTCACATTCACATCCGGTTGTGAGCCAGGTTGAGTGAGGAAGGAGTCAAATGGACGCATCGGCCATGCGAGCTGAGGATGGTTCTTCGGTTCGTCCAGGCCGATCCGGTAGCCGCCAATCTGAAGATCAATCCGCATAGACTTTCTCTTATTCTATGAGAGGCGAGGGCCACTATCACGGCAGGCCGCGCCTGTGACGTTCGATTTTTTGCAGCCTCCTGGATCGCCGGGCGGCTGACATTGTCCATTGGCGCGACACCCATTCAGGAGTGAATTGGCCACCGCGCTCATGGTCGTCAGGCTGCAGGCTGAGAGAATGGCCTGTTCCTGGTTCAGTTCGACCCGGAAGAGTTGCGGAGGGCTGTACGTTTTTCCATGGCCCATTACAAGTCTCCTTTTAGGAAGCTCGCTGACCGCTGTCTCCTGAGGCACCGCCGGCTCGCTTGCATGCCCCGCCTCGACACATGACATCCATTCCGCCGGCCATAGGGTTTGTTGCTGTGAGGCTACAGGCGCTTAAGATGGCTTGCTCCTGGCTCAGTTCGACGCGAAAGAGCTGCGGCTGGCTGTAGGGTTTCTTCTCAGTCATGGTGAGTCCCTACCTCCTTGCGGATTCTGCGCAAGGGGTGAATCAGCGTCTGGTGCAGAGCCGATTGTGCCCGCGCAAGAGCAACGTCACAATCATAGGGGATTGGAGCGTCGGCCGTGCCGCATTCCCATCTCGCATCCGAAGGCTTCTTGTCGCAAAACGTATGGACCTCGCAGGTGCGGCAGGGTGATCCCCCCTGGTATCGCATGCCCAGGATTTCCCGGAACAGGATCTCGATGGCGTCAGCAAGTGGATGCGCTCGAAGTGACACCCGCCGTTCGTATTGCAAGGTGCAGGTACCAAGTTCGCCCCAGGCATTGATGTGGATCGTGTCGGTTCCACAGCCGCAGCGATAGAGCCGGTCTGTGGTAGGAGTAAGCAAGGCAGTGGATAGGCCGCAGTGCTTCTCGTCCCCATCGGCTGCCGGTGGATCCCTATGCAGTGCTACCACTTCGTCCGGAGCCACTCGATAGGCGAGCGAGGACAGATCGCCGTTGAGTCGTGGCGAGAGCGAGGTGGTGAACCCGAATTCCTGTCCGAACGATTCGACGAATTGTCTGATGGCCGGTATCTCATCTCTATTCCAGTTCATGGCCTTCGTTTTGAGCGTAAAAGGCAAGCCGCTAACTCTCAACATTTCAAGTCCGCGCACGAAGGCGTGGAACGATCCTGGGACTTGGGTGAACCAGTCGAACGACGTCTCTGTCATCGAATGGCAGGAGATATCGATGGTGAAAGGAGGCATGTGCCGTAACCGTTCGATGGTAGTCTTCGTGAAGAGTGTGCCATTGGTGTAGAGCTGGAGGAGGAAGCCTTTGCGGACCGCGGATTCGTAGATCTCAAAGAAATGGGGATGCATGAAGATATCGCCGCCCGTCAGATTGAGCCAGACAATCCCGATCTGCTGCATCTCATCGAGCAGGCGATGGATTTCGTCGAGCATGAGTTCGCGCGGGAAGAAGTCCTTGCTGTTGTATGGATCGGTGTAACAATGGCGACAATGGAGGTTGCAGCGATAGGTCAGTTCGAGTTGCGCCTTGATCACGGACTGATTGGCAGCAGCCTGCTCGTGAACTCGTTGGCTGAAGGCCCCGTACTGGATGGTCGGAATGGTTCTCTCGTTAAGCATAGTGCATCGTGGGCTGGATGAGGGCCGGTTCTTGAGGCACTTTCCAGTCGCAGGCGAACGTAGAGAGCGCCTCATAAAAGCCGATTCTAAAGGAGCCTTCCCGCAAATCATAACTCTGCCGGCGATTCCCAGAGCACAGTTGTAATTGCCCATAGGCATCGATGTGGAACCTCTGCATGCCGCTTCGGCAAGGGGTCAATTCGACTGAATCACGTTGGTAGGCGTCTCTTTGTAGATCTAAATCCTGTTCATTCAGCTTGGCTAGATCCTGTTCTGACAGTGCATACAGGAATGGACCCGAGCCGCCGTCGAGTTCTGGACGCATTTCCTCCCCAAGCTTGTATCTGACCATCCCCATAGACTCGACGTACCGTTTGATCGCGAGGACTTCCCCGAGGTTCAGCGTCATCGCGGTGCTTTTCAGGACTAGAGGAATCTGCCGATCCAGGAGGAACCCGATTGCCTGAAGACAGCGGTCGTAGGAGCCTTGTCCCTGCGTCACTCGTTCAAAGATTTCGCGGGTGATTCCATGCAGGCTGATTTCAATGCGATGGGGCCGCAACGCGGCAAAGCGATCGGCATGGGCTTCCGTGATCAGGGTCCCGTTTGAAAAGAGGGTGACCAGGAAGCCACAACGGATGGCATGTTCATACAGTTGGAAAAAGTCGGGACGGGCGAGTGGTTCACCCCCGGTGAGGCAGAGTTCCAAGGTCCCGGCCTCGGCCAGCTCATCCATGATGCGCAGGATCTCAGCGGTGCTGAGCTCCTGGCGGATGGCTTCGGGGCGATTGAAGCAATCTGTGTAGCACATGACGCAATGCAGGTTGCAACGGCAGGTCACCTCCCATTGGCATGAGTAGGGGAAGCGATCGGGAAGGTGCGTGAGTTTATCCCGCGCAATCATGGGTCATCTGGTCACTTCCTCGACCGCCTTGATGGAGAGGAGGTCGTCAAGCAACGACGTGAAGTCCTTCGCCAACTGGCCTGTCTCAACCTCATACTCGCAGCAGAAGTCGGTGATGATATCTTGGGCCGTACGTTGGCCGTCAATTTTGTTCCAGAGTGCCGCCCCGGTTTCGTTCAAGACATAGATGCTATTGGCTTCGGTGAGCGTACGTTTGATGGGGACGAGAATACATTCGCCGGCCACGTCACGCTGTACGTAGTCGGGGTGCTTGGTATAGATTGCAGTGGGGATCATCGGTGGCGGCAGGATAGCAAATCCCTCGCGGCCCTTCTAGCGCTATTTTGAGGAACGATCAGGCCCCAGGCCGGTATAACCGGTATAAAGGGGTAGGCCATTACGAGGGCCAGGAGAGCACGGCACAGCCTTCATGCCAGTGTAATCGGTCAACCGTAGCACCGGCCTCGCGTAGTTCTGATCGGATCTCTTCTTCATTGACGAAGGCGTGCAGGAAATGGTTCTGGGAACAGGTGTCGCCCAATTGATATGACTGATTGGCCCCAGGCAGTGTCATGAGCCAGCGATTGAGCCCGTGAATGAGTCGGTGAGTCTTTGTGTTGATTTCGCGAGCGATGAGAAAGTTAAGCACAATCAGGCCGTGTTTGTTCATGTATGTACGGAGGTTTCGGAGCCACACCTGCCGTTGTTGCCTGCCTGGGATGGAACTGTACATGATGCCGGACATAAAGACGTAATCGACCCGAGCTGGGCCGATTGGAATAGCCAGGAAGTCCGCTTGTACGAAGAGGATGCGCATACTTCTGGCCATGGCTTGCTGAGAAGCAACGCACAAGCTTTCCCGGTTGATGTCGAGGCCGACGACGAGAAATCCACGTTGCGCCAGCGCGATAGACTCGCGACCCACTCCGGCTCCAAGAACCAGAATGGTTCCGGACGTCATTTTGTGGCCTACGATCACGTCTTCTTCCCAGCTTTCTAGCGTCCATTTGTAACAGGTCTCTGGGTGGCCCGCCGCCACATCCCGATAGCTGTTATCGTAGTGGTTGCGGATCAGTCCGGTCAGCTCCTTCGGCGGCAACAACACTGGGAGAATCCCGGTCAGGAGCTGTTGAACACGGAACACGAGCCCCGCGACTAGATCAGCAACTCGAACGAGAGTGGTGATGGCGCGAACCAGTAGGCGCACGGTCTTGGTTCCTTACGAGCGAAGGTGGTCACTGCGGCCGTTGAAGTGTGTTCCGAGGTTTCTGAGCTGCTGCGCGATGAAGGTTGCCGCCTCTGCCGCACCGGTTGGGGATGGTGAAAATGAAAGCAGCGGTGTGTCCAACGCATGTTGCAAGGCTATCTCCCAGCGGCCTTGTGTGAAATCATTGAGCGAGAGTTCCACGCCGCGTCCGTAGCGATGCAGATAGTCCACCAGCGGCGGTTCATCGGCAAAGTTGTATCGGCGGACGTACAGGACCGGCTGTTGAAGCGCGACCGCCTCGACGATGGTGCCGTACCCGGGTTTGGTCATGATGACGTCGACAGAGGCAAGCAGGGTCTTAAAGGAGAAGGGGAGCGTCTCAGTGGAATGAATCCGGGAATAGCCTGGTGGGATTGGGCCGTCGAAGAGGAAGCGATAGTGAGGCAGCTGTTCCATGTGTTCAAGCGGGAGGGAGGTCAGAGGAATACCGCCGAATCCCACCAGCACGGTTCGTTCGTCGGGTGTCAGCGCGAGGGCTGAGGCAAGTCGGTCTCGTTCAGGGGAATTGGGGCTGGCTATCGGGTCAATGTCGATCATGTGGGAGAAGACATCGATCTTGGGCGCAGGGGTGATGCGAAGGGCCATGTCGGCTTTTGCATAGGATTCACGGATGCGCCGAATCAACCGCTGCTGTGAATGGTCTGAGGCGCGACAATATTCCTTGAGCACAAGGTCCCAGGTAAAATTCGCCAAGGCGACGGTCGGAATTTTCGCGCAGGAACCGGCTTCGATGGCGAGGTAGGGCGTGTCGGCGATGACTAATGCAGGCGACGCCGCCTGCATGGCGGCGACTTCGCGGGATAATCGTGCTTCCCAAGTGCCGTGAAAGCGCTGGTGCGCCGCCCAGGTTGCGTCGATGTCGATCGTGAGAGGTCCATCTTGGACACAGCCGATGTCCTGCTGTACGGGACTGAGCTCCCAGGGGATTGTCAGACGGTCTTGGAAAAACGAGGCCGGGACGGTAGTGCGGAGGGTGGCGGTTACTCCGGGGACAAGGTCGCCTAGCGCGTTGAGTACAGGGACCACTTGCGCAGCGTGACCGTAGCCATGTCCGGAGATGGCGCACCAAATGCTAGGCAAGGCGAATAGTTTCCGGCTAGCTGCTTGAGAATCCCGGTTCTATCGGGGCGATGTTGTATTGTAATTCGAGGTCGAACTCCTCGATCAATTCATTGGCTGTGGAAATGCCGAGATCGGACTTCACTTCGCTGATCACAAGATCGATCGCCACCCCGGCGTGCGCCCCGTACTGCGTCATCGCCGATTCGATTCGCTGTCTCGCTTCTTCAATTTTCATGAGAGGCTCCTTGCTCCATCACGATCCGATTCGTTATCCCAATGTGTGTAGTAACGCTTCCATTTCAGGGACCAAGTCTCCCCCTCCGCTGGATCGACCGGAGCGTGAGGCGTCGATGCCGGCCTGCAAGATGGGCTTCGCTTCGATCTTTCGCCCTAAAGAAATTAAGGTGCGCCCGAGGTGGAGATGAGACGCAACGTGGGTCGGGTCCAGTTGTGTGGCGACGGTCAGGTGCTCGACCGCTTCTTCGAGACTGCCGCCTTCCTGGAGGAGTTTATTCCCGAGCCCGTAACGGCCAAGAAACCCCTTTGGGTTTTTGGCGACCATTTGTCTGAACGCATCAAGATCCACGTCGGCCTCCTCGTGCATGCAGGGCGTATGATACCACTGCATGGAAGGAGAGAGCCAGACCTCTGACGCGCGAGGAGCGGTTTGGTGTAGGGCTACCGGGGAGAAGCGTCTGTGAGCGGTCGAGAGACAGGAACTGCGCGGCTAGGTGAGTGGCGAACTCCGACTGAAACGGTGCGAATCGGGTTGCCTCGTGGTTGCTCGTTGCTGGCAAGATAGAAGGTTGAATCTTGAATGACTTGATTAAGGAGGGACGACAGGCAGGCTTCCGTGACCTGCCCTTTTAACTGTTCAATGATTTCTGGGTTCGCGCCGAACAGGTGGTAGTGGGTCGACCCATTGGATGTGGCGGTGTAGCGCTTGATCTGTCCGTCCCATCGTTCCATCTCGAGTGACATCTGCGCGCCGAAGTCATAGTTGAGCGAGATGACCGGCGCCAGTGTAAACATCGACGCGCCGACGAGGAAGCCTCGCCAGGCGGCTTGGCCGGCATGGGGCTCGACAAGATTGTCGATCGACAAACGCACCGTGACGCGAGCCTCGCCCGGCACCGGTTGTGTGTACCCTGATTGATAATGTTGAGAGAAGAGGCGAGTCGCTTCGATGGCACCGAGTACCTGCCGTTCGAGGATTGCGGGCGGAGCGATCGACGAGCCGTTTTGAGTCACCCGTATCGTCTCAAGCAAGAGAGGTACTCGTGCATCGGCAGCCACCGTGGCGTAGGCAGGCGGTGTGGTGTCTATGGGGGTAGCCATTTCGATCCAATGAGAACAACCGGTTCCAAGGCCAACGGTCATGGCGAGAACGCTGCCGATCATTGGTCGTGAAAAAGCTTGTCCCATCATCTCGCCTCCTCCTAATTTAGAAAAAGAATGAGAAGCCGCCATAGGGTAGGCTGGCATTGAGTCCGAGGTTCGGGTATTGCGTGCCGGCGTTGGAAATATGGTTAAAGCGATAGCCGATGTTGAGTGCAGTTTGGTCGGTCAGGAAATAGGAGACCCCGAGTCCGGCCATCAAGACGAAGTTGAACTGGCTGGACTCTTCCGGGATTTTCCCGGCGAGATCGGTCCAGAATGGGCCTCCGGCGAATTCGGCATAGGGTCGGATCCGGTCTAGTGCAACGAAGGTATATTTGATTTTTGGGGCGAAGCCGACGCCGTGTGTGACGAATGGTTCCTGAAACTGGATATAGACCATCTCGGCGCCGAGCGAGACTTGACCTCGATACCAACTGTTGCCGATGGGATCGGTGAGCGTGATCATCCAGGAAGGCATAAAGGCAACGCCTTGCTGCTTCGTGGTGTGGTCTTGTGTGAGACGATGGGGCAAGAGATATCCTGCCGAAAGGCCGACTTCCTGTGTCCCGACCGTGATCTGAGGCTTGGGGTCTGCGGCGTGAGCAGGGGAGGGCAGTGCAGCCATGAGCATGATCAAGAGGATATAGACGAGCAATGACCCCACCTGTTTCCAAAATTCACGTCAGTATCCTGTCGGTTATGTCATGGTGAAACTTGAAACAACAGGGTGACGCTTCAAAGATAGCAGAGGGTCAGGTTCTGTCCAGAAATATGTCGGATTCGTCTTGGTGGAAAGTGAAAGAATGCTGGACAGTTGGTGGAGGTTGTTCGGATAGACAGAAGAACGAAAAAGAGGCTAACCGGATTACTTCAACTTCTCAAGATAGGTCGAGTCGGTTTGAAGCTCAGGCAGTGCGTATCGCTGGTCGAGAGAGACCACTCGTTCAAGACATCGCCGTGCTGACACGAGATCATGGCGGGTATCATACAGCGTGGCGAGGAGTCGGAGCACTGCGGCTTCGGCTGGTTCGTTGCCGAGCTTGATGTAATGTTCCGAGGCATTGTTGAGACAGCGTTCGGCTCTGGTCAGGTCGCCCTGATCGAGAAAGCACTTGCCGAGCTGGCTATAGGTCACCGCAAGTCCTTCTTCATTCCCGACGACCCGGTGATGATCGAGGGCCTGTTTAAAAGACGTGACCGCCTGTTCCCACTCTCCCTCACGCGCCTCTTGCAATGCCAGATTGTTGTGGAGAATGCCGAGCGCGCGATCGTCTTGTAGGTCGCGCAGTAGATCCAATGCTTCAAGATAGTAAGGGCGGGCTTTTTCCGGATGGTCGGCGCCGATGTGAAGATTGCCGAGGTTCACCAGCGTGTGGGCGATAGCCTGTTGATTCCGTTCCGTGCGCTGGATGGTCAGCACTTCCCGGTAGCAGGCTTCTGCGAGATTCAAGTCGCCCGATAGGGCGCAGACGTTACCCAGATTGCCAAGCGAATCGGAGAGGGCACGGCGATCCTTGGCCAGGCGATCATCCGAGACTGCCTCTTCGTAGGCGGCTTTAGCTTGCGTCAGTTGGCCTCGGTGGAGAAAAATTCGTGCGCGATGTTTGTCGTCTTCAGACATGAATCGGCTCTTGTGAGGAGGCGGGAAGTTTGCTACGTTGCGTTCATCAATGGCTCACACGAACTGCACACGCTGCGGCCGCGAATATATCTACCATTGTTGCGATGGGCCGGTCTGCATGCCCTGTCCGCATTGTGGACACGATGAATCCGATCCGGAGCCCTCAACTGTCAGCGAGCAGCGCTCTGCTTCTGACAATCCCTAACGCAAACTCAGAACTTTGAACTCAGAATTTGTGGAGACTAGTCTCCACCCTTTGGGGTGTCTTTTCGAAATTCGACTTGAATCTCATCCTCTTCATCAAGCCCCAATCCGTCACGAAATGAACCATAGAGTTCGGTGATCTGCTCGACGTCTACTCGATGCTTCCCATCGGGAGAGGCCAGAAATGCTTCGCAGAGCCGAAGGCCGGTCTGAAAATGATGTGCAATCGTCTCTTCCGTCACCTGCTGCCAGGTGATGAAGATACAGAAGGCTTGGAAAGAGTAGGCCTGCGGGTAACGAACGCCGAGAGCGAGCAAGCCTTCATAGGCCTCGCGAGCCGTCGATCCGGCGTTGGAGGAAAAGGTGCCTTCCAGTTCAACGGCCGTATCCCAGTCGGAACCAAGCTCAGTTTCGGCTCGTCGGAAAGTATCTTGTGCGGCAAGCGCAGCGTCGAATTGCATGATTAGACAAGGAGAGCCGTATAAGTGTCTCTATGCAGACAGTTTCATAACTCGAAGGCGCTTGCGCCGTTGCTCCGCATGCCACAGATCGTACTGCGTTTGCTGATTCATCCAGCTTTCAGCGGTGGTGCTGAATGCAATTGAGAGGCGGACAGCCATCTCGGGGCTGACTCCTGCCCGTCCGTTCAAAATAGTAGAAAGGGTCTTGCGGCGTACCCCTAACGCGTCAGCTGCCTGGGTCACGGTCACGCCCAGTGGTTCAAGGCAGAGCGACTTAATGACTTCCCCAGGGTGGGGGGGATTATGCATGCGCATGGGTAGCCCCATTCTTGTTCAATTCCTCGATACCCTGGCTAACGGCTTGCTTCGCGACTTCGCGCCGTGTTCGATTGCTTTCACGCTTGGCATCGGCCTTCCGGCCCCAGTAGGCACCACGGCCCTTCTTCGGTCCAGCGTGTTCAGTTTTCTTAGCGTTTCCGGCCACGGATTCAGTCCTCGGTGTGTCTGTCCATATAGTAGCTGCGAAGCGGCCTATTTTTTGATACTACACTTTCCCACAACAGCTAGCATCTACTGAATGCAAGGTCAAGAACTGATCCCGGCTTTCCGATGGAGCTGGATCATATGACGCGGGTTGTCATGTCTGTCCTGTTGAGCACAAAGATATCCGTGGCCAATGTCTTCAGAAGGCTGTCCTCGGTGGCGAACAAAGAAAATGAGTTAATGTTCATTTTGTGAAGCTTCTTGAGAAATTCTATTCTTGCCGATATCGGAATATTAATCTTCCAAAAAAGATCTTGTCCGGTCTTCCCTACTGAAACCACATCTTCATGTTTCGCGTAGACCCAGTTGTCACCAGTCATAGCGGTGCAGATCGTGTATCGGCTTTGTTGAAGAACGTGACGACGGTGGCTGCGCACATTAGGGCCTAAACCATGGATCGCAGGCTTGTTCTGGACT
>DATHTZ010000065.1:0-2513 GCA_035462675.1 Nitrospiraceae bacterium
GGTAATGGAGCGTAACCATATTGGCACTCAACGCAGTCAGCTGGCGGAGTTGAAATAAGGCATACAAATTCACCCCTGCCATCACCACAATGATGACGAGGGAAGTTAGGATAATCCGCCAAAAGATAGATAAGCGCACGAACGAAACTCTTTCTGACCCTTATGTAGCAACTGTAGGCGATTCCATACACTATTTCTGCGTGCCACTCAAGGGCCTAATAAACAAACTCTCTCTTGTGGCCTCCGCCTTTATGGAGAGCAAAGGGACTAGGAAGGTGTGGCGGAAACTGTCTCTTCTACCCCTACTTAAATGGTGAGACAAATCGGCGTTGGCGCCGTGACACCCCATGCAACGAGGCAAAGAGATGGCCACGAAACAATAACATGGCTACGGCAAGCGGTGGCGTGAAGACCAGCCCAAGGTACCAATTGATTGAGGAAGGGATGCCCACATAGTCCAGCCACCCTCCGAGGAGGGTGAATGGCAGCACGAGGACCTGGGAAAAATCCAAACCTGCACCCCTTCCCACTCGACTGGAAAGAGAAAAAAACGAGTATAGTCCCGTGGGCGAAAGGATGATGGGGATGAGGATCAATGCAAACGGTAGAAACCATTCAATCCAATTCTCAAGAACGAACTCATACGAGGTCTTCAGCACCTCAAGCGGGGAATCATGCCGAACTTGATAGATAATTTCCGGTGCCGGGTTCAGCAAGAGAAAAATGAGCAGGAGCGCTGCGTACGATAAGAGTTGCCCAAACGGGTTCGCTTGGGTGCTGAGGTCGAGAGCCATCAAGGGCAGCCAGAGAATGAATCCAATACCGATGACATCCCAAAAATAGTGACCGACGCTGCCAAAAACATCGCGAATGGTGAGTGCCCGAGTGTGGCTAATCGATTGCTCAATGAGACTGAGGGTCGCGCCGACCAGAAGCGCATTCACCGCACCGAGCACAAACCCTCCGATCATGCCGAGCGGCGAGGCGAACTGGGTGGCGAGGAGCAGCAGGAATCCAAATCCCACCACGGCCACTATGGTCATCCAGCCGCGGATGAGAGATTCTCCAGTTTTGCGAAAGGCGTTCCGATAGAGTGAGACGGTTTCAGCAAGAATGCGCGACATAAGAAACAATAGTCTGCTGGGGCTTCTCCGGTCAAGCTAATCACACCTCCTCGTGGGATGTTGACTTCCTCTATCCTATGCTTATGTGAATGGCAACGGCATACGCGGATACGCGGAGAGGAGAGATCCAATGGACATGAACCGCATGACGATCAAACTACAAGAAGCACTCCAGACCGCGTCGTCCCATGCCGCGAGGCGGAGTCATCAGGGGATTGACGTGGAGCACCTCCTGCTTGCGTTCGTGGAACAGGATGGAGGTCTCGCTTCCTCTCTCCTCGAACAGGCAGGGTTGTCCGTCCCTTCCGTTCGCCAGGCAGTGGAGCAGGCACTGACGAAACTGCCTCAAGTACAGGGCGCCGGGGCAAGCCCCGGACAACTCCACGTCGCCTCGCGGCTGAATCAGGTCTTGACCAACGCCGAAGACGAACAACGAGCATTGAAAGACGACTATCTCAGTATCGAACATGCCGTCCTCGCCATGGTTCAAGAAGGGGGCATCTTCAAGAAACTCGGCCTGACGAAGGAACGGCTCTTGGGCGCACTGCAACAAATACGAGGGTCTCAACGTGTGACGAGCCAGGACCCGGAAGGCACCTACCAGTCGTTGGAGAAGTATGGCCGCGACCTGACCCGGTTGGCTGGGCAAGGGAAATTGGACCCTGTGATTGGACGAGATGAGGAAATTCGTCGCGTCGTACAGATTCTCTCACGACGAACCAAGAATAACCCGGTGCTCATTGGCGAACCAGGCGTCGGGAAAACCGCCATTGTCGAAGGGCTTGCCATTCGCATTGTCAAAGGAGATGTGCCTGAAGGACTGAAGAAGAAGCGCCTCATCACCCTCGACATGGGATCGCTGGTGGCCGGCGCGAAGTTTCGCGGTGAGTTCGAAGAGCGATTGAAGGCGGTCCTCAAAGAGGTGCAAGCGTCAGAAGGACAAGTGTTGCTCTTCATCGATGAGCTGCATACCGTCGTGGGAGCGGGCGCGGCGGAAGGAGCGATGGATGCCGCCAATCTGCTCAAGCCCATGTTGGCCCGCGGCGAATTGCATTTGATCGGCGCGACCACGCTCGATGAGTATCGGAAACATATCGAAAAGGATGCCGCCTTGGAACGGCGGTTCCAAACGGTGCTAGTAGATCAGCCAACGGTGGAAGACACCATCTCCATTCTGCGCGGACTGAAGGAGCGCTACGAGGTGCACCATGGCGTGCGCATCAAAGACGCTGCTCTGGTCGCCGCTGCAAAACTTTCAAACCGGTATATCGCCGATCGCTTTCTCCCGGACAAAGCCATCGATCTGGTCGATGAGTCGGCGGCCCGGCTGCGTACAGAAATCGATAGTCTGCCGGCGGAACTTGATGAAGTTTCGCGCAAGGTGATGCA
>DATHTZ010000066.1:0-4432 GCA_035462675.1 Nitrospiraceae bacterium
GTTCCAGGCCCTTCATTTTTGACCTCAATTTCGATCGCGACGGCTTCACCACTATGGAATACTTGGTCGCGATTTTCGTCACGGACGATGGCTCGGAATATCACCGTAGCCGGCCCGTCCACAAAAACCGGTGCGGACAGAGCTCCCACCGACTGCATCGGAGCAGCCTGAGAACCACCGGCTTTGCGTGCTTGAGCGGCCTCGGATATTTTGCTCGACGTCCCGAGTTGCATCGCCATCCCATCCGTCACGAGACTCATGGCCTCTTGGGCGATCGTATCGAGCCCCTTCACCTCGCACGAACCTTCCGTGACGTCGACCTCTCCACGACCAATGCTTTGAAGCTTTTTGCTGTAGAGGACCGCCCCATCGGTAGCTCTATAGGCAAAATCCAACCCTAGCGTGACTGTGGCTGAGTAACGTTTGTTCGCCTGTCGAGGGATAACCAGGTCGACCTGGGCTAAGCCCAACACCGTATCGACAACGCCATCCGATGCCGACAAAGATCCTGCCTCACCCGTCAGCACCTTTTCAAAGACGCGGCCGGTTTTCCGCTTGAGCGATTCTTGGAGCGGAGCGGAGATCGGCAAGAATTGACTCTGACCGCACGCGTCCTGATAGGCGAGTTGAGCTCCTACGATACTGGGGTCGGATCGCAGATGGACGGTCAGGGGGAGATAGTAGCCGGTGTAGGTGCCGTCTCGACTCGAGAAGAGCGAACAGCTCATCAATGTCGCTACCCACAGTCCTGCAACAACCCATGAGGCTGCGCGAAACGGGAATGAAGGACGCGTTGAATCAATGGCCCGCACAATCATTATTCTTATACAGAAAAGCATCGAACGAGCACAACTCGACGAACGAAACGAACCCGGTCTATCTGGTTTGTTTGGTCTGTCTTGTTTGTTTTGTTCGAAGAACAAGAGAAACCAGATAGACCAGACAAACCATTTGAACCGGCTACGCGTCCCGTCGTTGACAGGCTCGCACCCCTCGGCTAAGTTCACACGCATGACTGAGTCTTTTTTACCGGCACCGGAATCGCCATCGACACCTCGGCTCTCCTGGTCGGCTATCAGCCGCCTCATTCGCTTCCAGAATCAGACGGGGACGTGGCTGCTCATGTTCCCGACTCTATGGTCCTTGGTCTTGGCTGCGCATGGCATCCCTCCGCTTCGCTTACTCGCCATCTTTGCCGCTGGGTCTTTTGTGATGCGAAGCGCGGGGGTCGTGATGAACGATTTTGCGGACCGATCTTTCGATCGACATGTGACACGCACGCGGGTACGGCCACTCGCATCTGGTGAACTCAGTGTGACACATGCGCTGCTGATCGGCGGCTTCTTTCTCCTGTTGGCAGGAATGCTCGTGTTGTTCCTCGACCCATTGACGATTCTCTTGAGTCCAATTGCCGTGCTCTTGGCCGGCCTCTACCCATTGGCCAAACGGGTCATCCATGTTCCGCAAGCGATGTTGGGTATCGCATTTGGCTGGGGCACCATTATGGCCTGGACTGCCTCGCGGGGAAGCATTGAGGCCCCGGCCTGGTGCCTGTTCGCTGCGACGGTCTGTTGGGCGATCGGATACGATACGATCTACGCGCTCCAGGATCGAGAGGACGATCGTCGGATCGGGGTGAAATCCTCCGCGCTGTTGTTCGGTTCGTCGACGTGGATCGCGGTCGGTGCGGTCTTCTGTTCAATGCTGTTGTTGCTGGGACTCGCAGGTTGGTTTGCCCAGATCGGATGGATCTACTATGGGGCGCTCGCTGCCATCGGTGTGTGGTGTCTGAGGCAAGCCCTGCAGCTCAGACAGACCGTACCGACTCCCACTGCCTTCCACATGTTTCAGCAACATGTGTGGGTAGGAGCTGCGGTCTTCATTGGAATGATCGCAGGATTTCTGGTCTAACAGCTGGCTGCTCAATAAGTCCGGCAGAAGCAGTCTTGCAGCCTGCTCAGTTTATTTTTTCTTCTCAGCCGGTTTTTTCTCGGCTGGTTTCTTTTCGGCCGGTTTCTTCTCGGCCGGTGCCTCTTCCGGAGCCTCAGCGGAAGCCTCGGGTGCGTCTTCAGATTTGTCCCCTTTCAACGTCGTAAGGTACAACGTCACCGCCTTGGCGTCGGCATCGCTAAGCCCAAGCGCAGGCATCCTGGTTTCCGCATTCATCGCCTGTGGGTTCTTCAACCACCGATAGACCCAGGTCCCATTCAATCTGAATCCTGCCCGGTCGAGTGCCGGCCCGACCTTGCCGCCATCTGGGCCAATACTATGACACCCGTTGCAGCCATACTTGTTCTCATAGAGCCGTTGGCCATACGCCACCGTCTTTGCAAGCTGGTCAGGCTTTATCGCGAGATCAGGCCTGGGAACGCTCGTACCTTTTCCCGGTCTTGTCACTAAATTCCTCTCCGCAGCCTGTGCAACGTCGAGTTCTTTTTTCGCCTTGCTCATTGCGGCTAACTCATCGGCGTAGGAGGATTCGTCGGGTTCGACATCCTTCTTGAGTGCTTCACTCTTCTTCTCCGCCTCCTCGCTGGCTTGCTTTTCAGCTGCCTCATAGGCCTTCGTCGCCTGCTCTAAGTTAGTCTTTGCAGTTTGGAGCGCCGTCTCAAGCTGCTTCTTCCGCTCCTCGACTTTAAACTCCATCTTTCCACCGTTGAGGCCGCGGACATACCCGACAATGGCCCAAATTTCTTCTTCCGATAGGGTGTACTTGAAGGTCGGCATAGTCGGCACAGCAAAATCATCGTCGCCGATTTCATCTCCACCTTCTTCGCTCGTGTCCTTCATGTCTCGCGAAATCGTATTGAAGATATCTTCGTCTTTCAGGGTGCTCATCTCGGACTTGTTCGTGAGATCTTTGGGCTTCGGATCTGGCATTGAAGACCAGTTAAATCCCTCGTTCTGCTTTCCGCTCTCGCCATGACAATGCGAGCAGTAGTGCCCATAGAGTTCATGGCCCTTCTGCTGCTGCTCGTTGGCACAACCTGCGACAGTCACCATGGCCCACACAGCGGCCACTATCCCCACTATTCCCATTACATATAGCCGAGCCGCCTTCATGCTGAATGCCCTTTCTTTAGCTTGCGGATCAGAACGAACTGAAATCCGAGAGCCAGGCCGACGGCGATGGCCGCATAGTAATAGCCGGTATAATCCGGTGGGGCCTCTGCACGGAAATACCACCAGGAGGAGACCGCCTTTTGGGAGCCCTTCTCCTTCAGCTCGCCGCTGCTTGGGTCTTTCTTACCATCCCAGGCGGCGAAGCCGATATTGATGAACCCGGCTGTCGAAATTTGCGTATCTTCGTCCGGATGCTCGGTGGCGAGTGGCCGCGTAAAGACTACTTTCCATCTGCCGTTGGCGTAGGCGCCTTTGGCTTTCACGTCCTGGTGCGTCTGTATTTTTAGCGTGCCGAAGCCCTTGGCATTCATATCCACGCCTTTGGCGTCTTTGTTCTTCCAATACCAAATATTGACCGGGCCGCCTTCAACCTGCGCCATCGGTTGGCCATGCGCAAAGTGAGCCTTCTTGTCGCCCACCATGAACTGAATCGCGGCTGCATCGTCCGGATCTTCCGTCGGATCGGCATACTCCAAGAGAATGGCCACGTTGGTCCCGTCGTGCAAACCACGGACGATCATATCTTTGACCGTCGCTTCCAAAATGCGGGTCGGCCAATGGACTTGAGGCGACATCGGGAATGTCGCCGGGGGCGCACTGTTCCACACCGCCGCAGTCGGATCATCTGCCGGCAGGGCACCCTTCACCAGCGGAGCGCTGACCGATGAGCTTGCCCCTGCAGCCTGCTGGAGCGGCGGCCTTGGGCTTTTCCTCAGCTCCAGCGGGCTGCAGGGGCAAGAATGTCATGGCAAGCCATACTGCGACGACGACATTCGGAAGGATTCGACTGAGTCCGCGTATCATAAGTTCCGTCCTCTCTCTACTCACTTCACCAGAGCGTCGGACCCTGTGCCTCGCACTGCGTGGGTCCATCCGGTACTTTCCAGAATGTGCGTGGAGCGCAGACACAGAAGCTATAGAGGCCACCCTCGTCTACTCCCAGGTCCGAGGCGATTGATGTGCTCCATCGTACTCGCCCATGATGATCTTCCAGATCCATTCGTCTGGAAGTTCAAGCTCCCAGCGAGGCATCGCGGATTTCCAGGGCATTCCTTCGATCGGGAGGCCGACACCGCCCTTTTTTATCCGCCAGAACAGATAGCTTTCCTGGAGCATGGCGATCGTCGTGGGATCGGAGAAGTTAGCCGGGGGAGGATTGAATCCCCTAGCCGCCGAACCCTTGCCGTCGAAGTTTCCTCCATGGCAGGGAGAACAGAATGCCGCATAGAATCCCTTCCCCTGCTGGATCGTTTCAGGTGTCTTTGGAACTGGATTCGACAAACCGGCATATTCACCTGGCGGAGCCGGA
>DATHTZ010000067.1:0-1835 GCA_035462675.1 Nitrospiraceae bacterium
GTCAGGGACGCGGATCTTCCTACCCTCCGAACCCGTACCGGTGGCGGATCTCTGTAGCAGAGTTCGGTCAGCGCCTTTGTGCTTGGGGGCGTACCAGTGAATATGGCGCGCCCCCTGGTCTATTTTTCTGGCTTGTTAGCACATGAGGGTGGGACCCCCTAAAGCTAACGAAGAGGAAAGGTTCAAATGTTTCTAGGATTGTTTTTCATATTGCTTGTGATGTGGCTGCTGGGCTTTGCCGCCTTCCACGTTGCCGGGGGGTTGATTCACCTTCTGCTCGTAATAGCGGTGATTTCTTTGGTGGTACATCTTTTCAGAGGCCGCAGCGTGGCTTGAAGGCGGGCCACGTTTTGGCTGTTTGCCTGCACGTTCGAAATTGTTCGTGATGTAAGCGGCTGTCCCGGCGGTGACCATTTTTGCTGCTTCCGGAACATCCTTGGCAGCGCCGAAGAAGAGCAGCGTCAGGCGCGGCACGGGGCAGTCCGCAAAGCCCATTGGAAGTAACAACCAGTTATACCTGATAGCCAGCCCTCATCGGACCACTGAAAACCTTCACCCTTCTGTTGGCAGGTCGCCATCGAGCGTGCGCTCCCAGACATACGGATGCCAGAGTTTACAGCCATCAACCGATATCCATTCGACACTAGGGTAAGCGACGCAGCCCCAGGAACTCCTACTTAGATCAATCGATCACTACCTCAAACGGGAAGTCGCAACCAAGAAGTTCAGAGGTGAACTATGTCTCCAAAGGTAACAGCCATTGTCTGCTCACTTCTGTCGAGCGGCGCCATGATGGCCCAAATCGACACAACCAGTGCACTCACCGAATGGCGCATTGCCGGCCAGAATCTGAGCAACACATTTAGCCAAGGCGCGGAGCGCCAGATCGGCACATCCAACGTCGGCCAACTTGTCAAAAGATGGGTATTCGAGACCGGTGGCGACATATCCGCTACGCCCACCGTGGCGGGCAATACGGTATATTTCCCCGATTGGGCGGGAAGTCTGTTCGCAGTGAACGCGGATACTGGACAGATGCGGTGGTCGCACCAGATCCCGGCCTAAAATGGTCACCAGGGCAGTATGTCGAGAGTCAGTCCGGCGATCTTTGAAGACGAGCTAATTTTCGGCGATAACGTAAAGAGCGCCGTGGAGCATGACGGGGCGCACGTCATGGCGGTGGACCGCAATTCCGGCAAGTTACTGTGGATTACGCAGGTGGATGCCCACCCCGCTGCCATCATCACGGGGTCTCCGGTATTTAGCGGCACCGTGGTTTACGTGGGTGTCTCTTCCAACGAGGAAGCGCTGGCGACCAATCCAAGCTATAAATGCTGCACATTTCGCGGCAGCGTAGTAGCCCTGAATGCGATCACCGGAGCGATTTTGTGGAAGACCTTCGTCGTGCCGGAGAACAAAGGCCAGTCAAATAGCTACAGCGGAGGGGCGGTCTGGCAGCCGCCTGCCATCGATCCGGTACGCGGTTTGCTATTTATCGGTAGCGGGAACAATTATACGGTTCCACAATCCGTGTTGGACTGTCAGCGGGCTGCGATCACGGCCGGAAATCCGGATAAAGTGTGTACGCCCGCGGATGATCATTTCGATTCCGCTATGGCGTTCGACCTGAAAACCGGAGCGATCAAATGGGCGACGGGGGTCATGGCATTCGACGCCTGGACCGTGTCGTGTCTCACTTCACTCACGGCAATCAACTGTCCTGAACCCTCGGGGCCGGATTTCGACTTGGGCGGTTCGGGGCCGAACCTCTTGGCTAATATGGTCGGTTTCGGCCAGAAGAGCGGGACTTACTGGGCGATGAATCCCGATACAGG
>DATHTZ010000068.1:0-2131 GCA_035462675.1 Nitrospiraceae bacterium
GTGTTGCTGGGGCTTCTGGCGCTTGTGCCAAACCTGTACAAGAAGTGGTCTGGGAAACCAGCATGACCTGTGATCCCCAGGAAACGTGAGGCGTGAAACGTGACATGTCGAAGAAACGTGAAATTGACGCGATGGTCTCACAGTCACCAGAGAATATCGTTGTGATGAATCAGCATGAAGAAGGTCTCGTGCTGCCGAACGACGAGCATAACCGCATGCTCGTCAGCAACGTGCATCCCTCGAACTGGAACAATCCCGAACAGGCTGGTCGCTACAACATCGTGGTCATTGGGGCTGGGACCGCGGGATTGATCACGGCCGTCGTTGCTGCGAGTTTGGGGGCCAAAGTGGCCTTGATCGAAAAACACCTGATGGGTGGTGACTGCTTGAATGTTGGCTGTGTGCCTTCGAAAGGCATCATTCGCGCGGCAAGGGCCTGGGCCAATTTGCGGAATGCCGAAGAGTTCGGCCTGCATATTCCTCCCGGAGTGAAGTACGACTTCGGCGCTGTCATGGCGCGTATGAGGAAACTGCGGGCGCAGATCAGCCACAACGATTCGGCTCAGCGCTATACAAAGTTGGGTGTAGATGTCTATATCGGAAGCGGACGCTTTACTGCCTCAGACACAATCCAGGTCGAAGGGCCGTCCGGCAATCGTACCCTGACCTTTGCGAAAGCAGCTGTCTGCACCGGGGCACGGGCATCGGTGCCTCCTACACCTGGATTAAAAGAGGCGGGCTATCTGACCAATGAAACAGTGTTCTCGCTGACGGAACTTCCGCCGCGCATCGGGGTGATCGGCGCCGGCCCCATCGGTTGCGAGTTGGCGCAGTCGTTTGCCCGCTTCGGGAGCCAGGTCTCCCTCATTGAAACGACTCATGGCATCCTACCGAACGAAGACCGCGACGCAGCGAACATCGTCGAACAGCAGATGTTACGCGACGGCGTGAAGCTGCTCTGTTGCGGGAAGGATGTGAAGGTGCAGAAGACGGAGGCCGGCAAGGGGCTCACCGTCGAGTCACATGGCCAGCAGTACGAAGTGATAGTCGACGAGATTCTTGTCGGCGTCGGACGCACTCCGAATGTTGAGGGAATTGGGTTGGAAGCGGTCGGTGTCGAGTACGACAAGAATGGGGTCAAAGTGAATGCGCGGTTGCAGACGACGAATCCCAGGGTTTTTGCCGCGGGAGACATTTGTTCGCGCTATAAATTCACCCATGCCGCCGATGCCATGGCACAGATCGTCATTCAGAACGCACTATTCCCTCATCCGTTCAGCCTGGGCTATGCCAGTGTCGAATCGTTGATCATGCCCTGGTGCACATTTACGGAGCCGGAAGTGGCGCATGTCGGGATGTATGAGAAGGATGCAAAGGAGAAGGGTATAGAGGTCGAAACCTACACCTACAAACTCGATGAGGTCGATCGCGCAATTTTAGACGGGGAAGACGAGGGGTTTGCGAGAATCCACATTCAGAAGGGCACAGACAAGATTCTGGGAGCAACGATTGTGGCGGCCCATGCCGGCGACATGATCAGCGAGTTTTCCGTTGCGATGAAAGCCGGCGCCGGCGCGAAGACCATTGCCGGGACCATCCATCCTTATCCGACACAGGCTGAGGTCAATAAGAAGGTCGTGAATCTGTGGCGCAAGGCACATTTCACACCACGGACGAAGAATCTGTTGATGAAGTTGTTCGTGTGGATGAGGAGGGGATGAGAGAGGGTAGGCCATCCCGGTGCTCGCGCAACGCGCGGCCTGACAAGGCCCTCGTTGGACGCGCGCACATAAGGATAACCTACCCCTCCCTCATCCAGGAGTGGATGGGGAAATGGGTATAGAAATCCTTGTTGAATGCGGAGCGGATGAGAAAAGATGTGGTTGCCTTCTTTGCTCGCAGAACGCGCACATTCAGAAAGTGCTCGTTCGATGCGCGCAGTCGAAGGCGAACCACGTTCGCCCTCAGGAGCGGATAAGAGAGGAATAGGATATCCGGGTGCTCGCGCAACGCGCGGTCGCGGACTCCCCTCGTTGGACGCGCGCAGTGGAAGATCATTCAGTCCCCATCCCTGAAAAGAGAACGAGCAAGCTTGGAGGGAGCATGTATCGTTCGATGCGCGCAGTAAAGG
>DATHTZ010000069.1:0-1671 GCA_035462675.1 Nitrospiraceae bacterium
TCGGCTGTTACCGATTCGGAAAGGTTGCTCTGCTGATCCTCATCGTAAGTCTCGCCGCAGGGGCTGTGATCCCGAATCCTCTCAAGCAGCGGATGGTCGCCGTCGCTACGCAGGACCCCTATGCCTTCAGCCGAATAGATATTTGGAAAAACTCGATAGAGCGTATTGTCGATCGACCGTTGGGCGTAGGGATGGGGATGTATAAATACACCTCGTTCCAGTATCGGTTTCCTATTGAGTCAAACATTGTTCACTATGGGAAACGGGCCGAGTCAGCTCATAACGAGTATCTTCAGATGGCGGTCGAATTGGGAGTGGGAGGGTTGGCGATCTTCTTGCTTGGCATCGGGATATGGGGGAAGGAAGTAAAAGTTGCTTTGCGCAGCGAGTTGGAGCCATGGGAGCGTGGGTTGGTCGCGGGGCTGACCGGTGCCGTGCTGGGTATCTTAGCGCATGGCGTGGTCGATTCTGTATTCCATGAACCAGCGCTGGTTATTCTCCTGATTGTGTGCGGAGGCCTCGTCCTCGCGCTTCACTCAATCAAAAAACCGAACCTATCACGGCGGAGCGTACCGTTTTCTTACCATCCGGTACGGCTCGCACTGGTTTTGGTCTGTGGAGCCGTACTGGCGATCCTCACCATCCAGCCTGCCGCTGGATGGTACGCTCATGAGCGAGGGCAGGCCGAGGCCCAGGTTGGGCGGCTGGGTCCGGCATTGGACTGGTATCGTCGGGCATCGCTGATCGACCCAGGCACGACCGGGTATCATGACGCCGTGGCACGGACATCAGTGCAGCTTTTTCATCAGTCAGGCAATCCGGAGTGGTTAGTGAAGGCGGTTGAGGAGCAAGGACAGGCCATTGAGCTGAATCCAATGGATGGACGGTTCCCGTATCGGTTGGGAACGATCTATGGTGTTTTGGCAGAGCAAAAGCTGGCAAAGGATCAGCGCGATCTCTTGCTGAATCAGGCTGCACAGGCGTACGAACACGCTATCCAAGCCGATCCGTACTCGCCGCTGAACTACATGGCATTGGCAAACATTCGGTTGCCGGAAGGGCGGGTGGAGGAAGCGAAATCATGGTTACAGCGAGCTGTAGTCACTGAGCCAAACTTCCTTCCGGCCCGTGCGATTCTTGCGGAACTCTCCCTCAAAGCCGGAAAGCACGAAGTGGCGCAATCGGAATTTGATGCGATTGTTGCGATTAAAAGACAGTACGAGGGGTGGGCCCTAAACGATCTTGAGCGTCAGTTCTTAGATGTCGATCTCTATCCACTCAGGAGAGCCTTGGCGCTGGAGTCCAAGTGATGAGGACGATACCTCGACAATTCGCCCTCTGGGTCATTGGTGCAGTACTGGCCGTTTCCTTGGGTATGCTTCAAATACCATTGATCCGCTGGAGTAATTCCCAGCCGAAACTCCAGCAGTTGACGTATCTGCCAAGCGGGGACTACCTGCGGATGGCCTCGTTGGGATATCGCGAGCTGGCTGCTGACCTTCTTTGGCTTCAAGTGATCCAGATGATGGGGGAGAAGAAACTTTCGGAAGAAGAAGGGCATTGGCTTTACCACGCGGTGGATCGGATCACGACGCTAGACCCCAAGTTCGTGCGGGCCTACGAGGCCGGAAGTCACGCGCTCTGCATACTGGTGCTGATGCCTGAAGAGAG
>DATHTZ010000070.1:0-3270 GCA_035462675.1 Nitrospiraceae bacterium
CTATGTGAAAGATCAGATGGGTCACAGCTCCATCCAAGTCACAGTAGATTTGTATGGCCATTTAATTCCGGGCGGGAATAAGCAAGCCGTCGACCGCCTCGATACTCCCGAGGTACAGCCCATTTCCGCAACCCAGGCGCAACCAGCCGCAACCTTCGTAAGGCCTACTTCTTCAGATCTGCTGATGCCACAAGCAGTTATGGGGAGGGGGTATGGGGTGGATGACGGGTTTCGAACCCGCGACCTCCGGATCCACAATCCGGCGCTCTAACCAACTGAGCTACACCCACCATACGGAGAGGACACTCGACACAGGCTCTGTGGCAGAGAGGATCTTAGCAAAGACAGAAGAAGCCCCGCAACCCGGCATCACGTCACAACGTCGAGCATCAATCGCAATGAGCCTTCTGCTCAGCGCCCATTTCCACTGTCGGCAAACGACGGTTGTCGATGGTCAGCCCCTGGCATCGAAGGCCGCCTGCATTTCCGTAAGAACAGCGGCGGCGGCGGCGGCAGGATCTGACGCATCTCTGATGGGTCGGCCGACCACCAAATAGTCGGCCCCCGCCGAAATCGCCTGGGTCGGCGTGGTCGCCCTGTGATGATCATCGACACCTTTGCCTGCAGGGCGCACACCGGGTGTGACGATCAGAAATCGCGGACCGACTTTGGGGCGAAGAATCGCCGGCTCTTCACCAGAGGCCACCACCCCATCACAGCCCACCTCAGACGCCAAGAGGGCGCGCGCGGTGACCAAGTCCTGGACACTCCGTTGAATGCCCATGTCACGGAGATCATGGGTGTCAAAGTTAGTCAACACCGTCACCGCCAACAGTTTCAGTGCGGACGTTCCACGGCCTTGAACGGCTGCGGCCAATGCCTTCCGGTTTGCATGCACCGTGAGGAATTCCACGCCCATCGTCGCAACCCGCGCAGTGGCCCGACGAACTGTCTCCTCGATATCGAGGAACTTGAGGTCCAGAAACACTCGTTTGCCTCGTGTAATCAGCCGTTGAACCATTTCAGGCCCAGCGGCGGTGTACAGTTCGAGTCCTACCTTCACAAACATGACTTGATCCTGCACGCGATCGAGAAGCCGGTCGGCTTCATCGCTTGAAGGCACATCGAGGGCCAAGATTAATCGGTCACGGGCAATGATGGTTGACACAGGTTTGTCCTTTTCAAGAATGGCTCACCTTGACGCTTCAGAGAGCCATATGGTACAAGTGCGTTCTTTTCTAGAGGAGTCTACTATGCCGGTTGTACATAAATCGACTATTCGCCGAGCCCGCCAAGCTGTGAAACGCCACAACCGTAACCATGCGACGCTGGGTGCCCTCAAAAGCCTCGTCAAGAAAGTCCAAGCGGCCGTGGCCGAGAAGAAGGTCGAAGATGCGAAGGTATCCTTGCGCCAAGCCACATCGGCCCTCGGCAAGGCCGTGACAAAAGGTGTCATGAAACCAAATACGGCCTCGCGCAGGATTGCTCGACTCACCCTCCGTGTCAACTCCTTGTCTGCTTCCCCCTCGTAATCGTTCGTACGTTCGAGATGGTTCTTGCTCTCACCGGTTTCGGCGCCTCGGTGCGACGACTCGGTGTGGGCGAATGTGTAGTGGCCTGCGACCGATTGCAGAGACGCAGTAACACATCTTCAAGAATTCGCACAGGACGTCCACCACTTCCACCCTTCAGCTTGGCATCGGCATCCAAAAATAACTGAAGTGCCTCATGCAGGTGGGCGTCGGGAAATTGATCGAGAAACGCTCGTACTTTGTAGGGATCCATGCGCAACGTCCGAGCGGCCTCTCCCTCACGCCCTCCTTGCCGTACGACTTCTTTGACCTTCCACAGTCTTCGATATTGCCAGGCCAGTGAGCCAAGGATCCTCAATGGAGCCTCCCCCGCTTCCAGATTCCTGGCCAGGATCGCCAATACCCGCCCGCGATTTTTCGCGCCGATCGCCAACGTCAAATCAAACACTGACGCGCCAGGCTCCATTCCCCGCAATGTCGCGACGTCGGCGGCAGTAACAACCTGACCTGGCGAGACATACGCGGCCAGTTTTTCCAGCTCACGCCGAACCGAGTAGAGCGAGCCACCACAGGCTTCTTTGAGCAAATCAATGGCGTCGTCGTTGAGCCGGATCCCGACTCGTTCAGCATCTTGTTTGAGCCAAGGGAGCCACTGCGCTTCTCTAAGAAGAGAGCAATCGACTGTTACCGCGACCTTGGCTAGGGCCTGGGTGAACTTGAGTCGTCCGTCAAGTTTCGACGCGACAAAAATCACAGCCGTGGAGTCATTCGGTTCCTTCAGATAGGGAAGGATGGCGTCGCATTCCCGGGCTGGAAGTTTATCGGCCGCTTTCACCACTACCACTCGCCGAGCCGCAAACACGGCCACTTCCGAGGCACAGGTGACAATCTCTGCCCCGCTCACATCGTCACCATAAAATAGATCGCAATTGAAGTCGCTCTCGCCCTCTCCCAACAACACGGTCTTCAGCGCACCGAGGGCTATATCCCGCAGCAAATCCTCCTCGCCGACCACCGCATACAACGGCGCGACCGTTCCTTGTGCAAGCTGCGCATTGAGCTGGGTATAAGAAATGGCTGAGGCCATAGTGGAAATCCGATTTATTTGATGGGTGTGTCCGCGTTGTCCGGTGCCTGACGCACGGACGACTTTACCAGCTGCCCCGATTCTAACTGGAGCAGAAAGCGTGAAGCTAAATCCTCGGCGATGAAACGGCCTGCTTGTTCTAACGCTCGGTTCTGTAAGACTCGGTTGAATTGTAGATCGGATGTCACAAAGAACTCAGCGGCGCCCTTCGCCGTCTGCGCCCACACGACACGTTTCGTCCTGGTCTCCTCAACTTTGACGATGACCAAGACTTCCACACGACTTTCGAGCGTGGTGGTTTGGGTGTAACTAAGCGTCGGAAGAATCACAGAGAGGATTTGTCCGGACAGCACAAGATCGGCCGCCTCAGACTCCGGAACGATCTGCGCCCCACTACCGGAGGAAAATTCATGGCGCAGATAGTTGGTATAGCGTGTTTCCAAATTCGGCTCAAAACTTTTGTTTTCCAACGTCCGGACGACCAACCGCTGTGTCGGTGACGTAGATGAAGAGGCCGCTGCCGCTCCCCCAATCGTGGGCCCAGCTCCCTCCACACGGAATTGATAACCGCAGCCACCCAGTAGCATGAGGGACAGACACAGGACTGAGACGTGAGTGCTGAGAATGGAAAGGGAGTGCGCCCTCTCGTTC
>DATHTZ010000071.1:0-19452 GCA_035462675.1 Nitrospiraceae bacterium
ATCTCCACGACATCAACCTGTCCCCTTCGTTACGGGAGAATGACCAAACAAGCGTCGCCTTGCTGTTTGGTTTTCGCTTCAAACCGTAGCAGGATGCTGAAAAAGTCCGCCAGCATCGTTCTCGCATCGCTCAGAGGCTCGGAAGTACTGGTAGGTATTTTCCGTTCGCCAAGACCCATTCTAGGGGCGAACGGCCACACAAAGTGCGGATGGTACCTCCTCGCCTCTTCGCTCGCTGCGGCCTTGCTGGACGGCCTTTTTGAGCACCCTGCGGAGTGTTTTCCTCTTGTCCGAGTCGTACAGACCCTCGAAGGTTTGTTGTGACGAAATAGCTATCCGAAGTCTGCCAGACGGGTCGGGATCGCTCCCAATCGAATCATAGCCTCTTCTGCCTTGCGGCCATCTTCCCAGGTGACGTTGACGGCCCGGATTGCATCGGTCAGCAAGCAGACGTGATAGCCGAGTACCCGCGCGTCTCTGACTGTGTTGACGATACAATAGTCCGTTGCGAGTCCTCCGATGAAGAGTCGCCCGATGCCTGCAGCCTGCAAGTGCTTGTGCAGGGGCGTATCTTCGAATGCCGAATAGGCTTCCTTGTCCGGCAGGGTCGCCTTATGAATGACGGTGGCCGTTTCCGGGATGGGAAACGAGAGAGGCGGCAGCGCGCCTGCCGATCCGGCGACGCAATGGATTGGCCAGGGCCCGCCCTGTTCGAGAAAGGAACAATGGTTGGGGGGATGCCAGTCTTGCGACAAAAAAATCGATAGGCCTCGTGATTGGAAACGATCCATGTACCCGCGCAGGACGGGGAGGATCTCGTCGCCTCCCTTCACCCCTAAAGCTCCGCCTGTAAAAAAGTCGCTCTGGACATCGACGATCAGCAAGGCATCGCCGTCATACAGCTCTTCTCTTAGTGAACTCATGGCTTCGTGCCGGTCATACCAACAATACGATGCTCGGACAAGAGTGCGGCTAACGCCCCTGTTGGGCTAACAGGCGAACATAGGCCATTACGTCCTGCATTTCCCCGTCTGTTAGCTGGCCTCGCCATGAATGCATGGGGCTGAAGACGACCCCGTGCTCGATGGTCCTCAACAATTCTTCGTCGGATTTCAGAAAAGAGGAGAAACGGTGAAAATTAGCCGGTGCCACCTTCTGAGCCTTTGCGTCCGGTCCATCCCCCCAGCCTCCGACACCATGGCAGGTCTGGCAATGGCGCTCATACACAGCTTTTCCGCGTGTGACATCGGACGGATACTCTTGCGCGTAGAGGAGAGGAGCGAACAGGAGGCCGATGAGTCCCATGCTCAGTGTGGCTATCAAGCACCGGGAGAAAATACGCATCACCCCTCCTAAACAGCTGGAGAAAACCCATGTTGTTCGTGAAAGGTAAAACGTAAAAGGCTTTGGAAGAAGAACATTCGGCAGCCCTACGTTTCACGTTTTACGTCTCACGCCCAACGATCTTCGCATGCTGTTAGCTTTTCTTAGTCGTGTGGGCAACAAATGGCGAATAGAGTTGCTGCATCTTGGTGCTGCCGCATTTCGGGCACATCACTTTGGTGGATTCATGTTCCTTCAGAGTTAAGACCACCAATGATTCCTTTCCGCAGTCCAGGCAATTATAGTCATACATGGGCATGAAGTACTTCCTCCTAGCACGATACTGAAAAAGTCCGCCGGCCTGTCTTGTTCATTTGGTCAGTCTGGTTTTTCCAGTTTGTTTTGTTTATCTGGTTGATTTGGTTCATCTGGTTAGTTTCGTTCAACCAAAAACTAGATAGACTAGAGAAACCAAACAGATCGGACCTGTCCCCGACGCGCAGATCATCAATACCCTACTCTGCGAATCGTTTTCTTCAGCCTACTGCTGGTAGATATCAGCAAACGATGTGCCGTCCTCAAAGAGAGGTTGGCGGTGAGAGGCTAGAGGCTAGAAGGCTGATATTGCTTGTCCTGCCCCTTGCTGCGCACCACTCGTCTAATTGAAGTGGCGCATTTTTCCTCAGTGCCCACATTGGTAGTGGAGCTCAATGCACCAGTGGAAAGGCAGGCGAGAGGCACGCGGCATGAGTCAGAGGGTTGAATTTTGGGTCAACCTCTCACGCTCGCTTCTCGCCTCGCGCTTGGTTTGCGCTGGAACGTGACTTGCCTAACTCAGCTTGTATGCCGACGCTGAAGAAGGATTCACTTGAACAGTATCTCCGGGCTCGCTTCGGTTCCGGTGTCACATTGGTGTCATACGAGGTGATCGGCAAGGCCAGTTCGAAGGGGGCACAGAAACAGTATGGTTATGGCACTCCGGTCAAGTTGACGTTCCGCGTTGGCCACCGCGTGGAGTCGGCCGTACTTGAAACGATGAAACCAGGCCCCTTCGGCCATGAGCACCCTGCGGACCGGGCTCAGGCGATCCTCTGGGATTATGACTCCTACGGCCGGTTGCCGCGCCACGTGAAGGCGCTTGACGTCGGTGCCTTTACTGATGATCGGCAGCTGGTTTCGGTGGCCGAGGCGCGCGAATTCTTCGTCCTGACCCAATGGATGGAGGGGAGCAGCTATCATCTCGATCTGGAACGATTGGCCAAGGGAGGAAGGCTCCGGATGCAGGATCGAGAGCGGACGAGAGCCCTGGCACGATATCTGGCGCAGATTCATGCCAAAAAATTGCGCGATCCCGCCCTCTATCGGCGCCGGCTTCGTGAGTTGATTGGCCACGGCGAGTGCATTATGGGGCTAACCGACAGTTACCCAGACCGCTATGAGTTCATTTCGTCGGATCTCTTGCGCGGGATCGAGGAAGCCTGCAACCGCTGGCGTTGGCGCTTGCACGGGGAGGGCCAGCGTCTGTCGCAAGTGCATGGAGATTTTCATCCCTGGAATATCTTGTTCCGGAAAGGAACGGATTTTTCAGTGCTCGATCGATCACGAGGGGAGTGGGGGGAGCCGGCAGACGACGTGACCTCAATAACGATCAACTACCTGTTTTACTCACTTTGTCGCTGGGGCACCTTGAAGGGACCGTTGGAAGTGATGTTCCGAATCTTTTGGGACACCTATGTGGAGGCGAGCCACGATCATGCGGTCACAGAGTCGGCCGCCCCCTTCTTTGCGTTTCGAGGGTTGGTCATAGCGAGTCCGGTGTGGTACCCCAAGCTGTCAGTCGAGGTGCGCCGGACTATTTTCCGATTTATCGAACATGTGCTGGATGAACCGCGCTTCGATCCTTCTCGTGTGAACGAATATTGTCGGGAGTGATTGAGAAATTGCTCATTCATGGATCAAACTGTCGATGATTCAATCGATGACTTCAAAGGCCTTCGCCATTTGGATCACCGGTCTGCCAGCCTCGGGCAAGAGCACGATTGTCACTGTCTTGAAGCCGCAGCTCGAAGGGCTCGGGTTGACGGTCGAGGTGTTGGAATCCGATGAGGTCCGACGGGTTATCACGCCGACGCCGACCTACTCAGAAGCGGAACGTGATCTGTTCTATCGCGCACTGGCATTTGCCGGACAGAAGCTCGTGGAACATGGTGTGACCGTGGTCTTCGATGCGACGGCCAACCGTCGGGTCTATCGAGAGTTTGCGAAGTCCGTGATCCCTTGCTTCATCGAGGTGTCCGTGGAATGTCCCCTCGTGGTCTGCATGGAGCGAGACAGGAAAGGGACCTATCGAAAGGGCCAGAGGGAAAAATCACTTACGGTTCCTGGCCTCCAATCGCCCTACGAAGCGTCGATCAACCCGGATCTTCGAATCGACAGCACCACCACTCCCTCAGGCGACGCGGCCCGCCAGATCGTGGACCTGGTCAAAGCGAAATTCCTATAGCAGGATGCTGAGAAGGCCCGCCAGCATACGAAGTTCGTCATGCGTGAGACGTGAGACGTAGGATTGCCGGAGGCTCTTCCTCTGAAACCGTTCACCTTTCACGAACGACGAGGACGTCCTTTTTGAGAATCCTGCGAGGTGCCCTGAACTTCGAACCTCGAACCTCGAACCCTCACCCGTCCCGCTTGTCTCGCTCGTCCTCTCAGTGAAACGCCAACACCGGGCAGGGCGTCTTGTGCAAGACGGCATGGGATACGCTGCCGAGCACAAAGCGGGTGATGCCCTTCCTGCTTCTTGTACCCATCAAAATCAGATCCGATCGCAGCGTAGTCGCTTGTTGCAGAATCAAGGTGGACGGTGTCCCGACCACGGCGACTCCGTGCGCCTGATAACCGATGGCGCGTAGACGTTCTGCCACACTCTCGATGTATTCGGTCTGCTTCTCCAATATCTCGGTGGAAGCAGCGGCAGCTGCGGCGTTGCCAGGCCATGGCGGCTCTGTCGAGGGCAAGACTGTCATCAGCGTCAACTCAACCGACTCGTGAAACGGGTTGAGATGAAGAAACCGAATCGCTGCTTCCGCGTCGGATGGACCCTCGAGCGGCAGCAAGATCTGTTTCATGGTCTTCACCGGGCCGTTCACGATCAATGTGGCGCAGGGGGCCAGAGTGAGGATGCGGTGCGAGACGCTGCCGAGCAGCCGCTCCTTGATGGGGCCAAGACCCCGCGCTCCCATCACGATGAGATCGGCGTTCTGCTTCTCAGCCATCGACAGGATTACTTCTGCCGGAGACCCGATTCGAAGGTGTTTAGTCGTGGGGCCTGCGTGCAGCGGAAGAAGAGACTCAACCCGATCGAGCAGCCGCTCGCCGTCTTCGCGCATGCTCTGATCAAGAGCCGTATACAGCTCCTCCGCCACTTCCGGCAGCATCTCAGGATACGCCGGTCGAGGGACATTCAGCGCGTGAAGCAGGGTGATCTGCTCTGCCCTGGCCATATATTTCATGACGTGAACGGCCTCATAGGCATTATCCGATCCGTCAACCGCGAGTATAGTTTTCATAACGCACGCTCCTTTGTTTGCGCACCTGTACCCTCGCATTGAGTAGGATGAACGTGTTGCTGAAACCAGATGAGAGCATGCTCCGCAACCTCTTCAAGCGTGCCGGGTTCTTCGAAGAGATGAGTTGCACGTGGCACGATCACCAGACGTTTAGGGCAGGAAAGCAGTCGATAGGCTGCTCGATTCATCTCGATGACCGGTTCGTCGTCTCCCCCGACGATCAGCAGCGTCGGCGAGGTGACCGATGGCAGATAGGCCTCGGCCAGATCCGGTCTGCCGCCCCGCGACACAACAGCCAGAATCGATGAGGGATCGCGGGCTGCGGCCTGCAGCGCAGCGCCAGCGCCCGTACTGGCGCCGAAATAGCCGATGCCAAGGTCCTTCGTCCGATCATCTTGTTCAAGCCAGGCTTTGGCCAACAGAACCCGGTCTGCCAATAGGTCGATGTCGAAGACCTTCCGGCGGTCTTCGGCTTCATCGGGGGTCAGGAGGTCGATCAGGAGGGTGGCGACACTTCCGTGCTGGAGATAACGGGCGACGAAATTGTTGCGCGGACTGAATCGCCCGCTGCCGCTTCCGTGGGCGAAGGCCACCACTCCGAGCGCCTGCGCTGGAAGGCCGAGGACTGCTTCAAGGGTGAGACCCCCCAATGTGAGTCGTACTGCGGTTTCATTTATTGCCGGCCATCCGTTTGCATCCTTCATTTTTTTCATCTTCTGAATCACGGATGATTGGCCGGGCTGGTGTCGACACCGCCCGACTAGTCGAACCTCGAGGCGTTTCGCCTCTCTTCAACGCGATTGCTGCGATCACGGCACAACCGTGTGTTTTGTCGCTTCTGTGGCCACTCAGCGCTCATCGGCACTCCACGGGGCAGAAAAACAGAATGTAGGCTCCCACCCCGAGCCCGAGCAGGACGGCTCCTAGCAGCAGCCACTGTGTTTTTGTCATGGGTCCGTCTCCAGTCTCGCCCGATACAGAGATTCAGCAAGTCCAATGCCGTTGTCTTGGGCAACCGCGCGAGGAGTACTGGGTGAGCCGTAAGGGGTGAAGAGTGAAAGGCATTCGGTTTCGTCTTTCTCCCCGCGACTCACGATGTCCGTCTCACGGTTCACGTCATCTGTCGCCTTCTGCTACAGTAGAGAACGTCGAGTTGTAGCAGGACACCCCCACTCATAATGTCAAGGATTGATGGTCGATGGCGTAGGGTCTGACAAAAAAGACAAAGTCTTTGTTTCCACTGTGCTATTAGCCGGTAGTATCAACTTTTAGTTCGGTGGCATTGGCCTTGCTGATAATGAGAGGAGGGAATGAATCAATCCTGTGGAAAGGTGTATGGCTGAACTGTTCTGCACCAGAATTCTTGTTCCGGTGGATTTTTCTTCTTGCTCAGGAGAAGCCTTCCGTGTCGCGCTGACTCTTGCCAAGACCTTTCAAGCCGAGCTGCTGCTGTTGCATGTGATAGATACGAGTGCCCTGGAGGCGTTCAACCGTCTTGGGTTGTTGGCGGTACCATCCGACGCGCAAGCGCAGAAGCGGCGACTGCGGCACCACGCCCGTTTGAATACGCGGCGGTTGCTTGACTCAGAAACGGCTAAGGGCGTCAAGGTCACACGAGTGCTGGCTGAAGGAGTACCCTTTGTGGAGATTGCAAAGATGGTCCGGGTGGAAAAAATCAATCTGGTGGTGCTGGGCAGTTACGGGGGGCGATCGGAAAGTGTCGACAAAATATTTTTCGGCAGTACGGCAGAAAGGGTGGTGCGGACTGCGGGTTGTCCGGTGTTGACGGTTCCGCTGCCACCTACGCCGAGTCGTTCGTCGTTCGTGAAAGGTGAAACATAAAACATAAAACGTGAAATGTCTCGGAGGAACAATATTCTCCAGTCACACGTTTCACCTTTCACGTCTTGCCTTTTACGGTTCCTGAAAAGGAGGGGCACATGAGTAGTCATAAGATACAGTGGGGATGGGTTCTTGTACTTGCCGTCACGTGCGGGTTGTGGTGGGAGACGGCGGGGCCGGTGTTCTCGCAGTCAGAGCAAGCCGTTGAGGTCACGATCAAGGATTTCAAGTTCGTGTCCAAGCAGGGAGTGCTCCGCCTTGGATTTCCTACCGTGATCAAGGTCAGAAACGAAGATGCCGAGAAGCACGACTTTGGATCGACCATGTTCGAGGGTATTCCGACTCAGGTCGAGAAGGATGGGGTGATCGTCTATGGCCGAGGGGTGGGCGGAGTATTTCTGGGTCCCAAACGGGATGCGGCCATTCGGTTCGACATGTCGCGGCCTGGCCGGCATGAGTTTCGCTGTTCGATCCATCCGAACATGACTGGTGAGTTGCTTTTGCTCAGCGCGGAGGCGGTGTAAAAAAACAGGATGCTAAAACCCCCCGCCATCATCGTTCTCGCATCGTTCAGACCCTCAACGTACCGCAGAGGGTATGCCTCGGGCCGTCACTCGTTGCGGCCTTGCCCGCGGAACGGCGCGTCTTGGCGCGCCGGGGTTGGGCGGGTGAGAACCGTGGCCTTTTGAGCAGCCCGCTAAGGGCTGGGAGTAGGGGAGTAGAGGAGTAGGGGAGGAGAGGACACCAGTGATTAAGCGAATTTTGTTTGCCACGGATTTTTCACGATGGGCCCAGCGGGCGGAAGACTATGCCTGCGCCCTTGCCTGCTGGTGGAAGGCCTCCTTGACGGTGCTGTGCGTCGCTGAATTTCCACCGGGACTCAATCCCGATTACCTCGTCAATCAGCAATATCTGGCCGATCTGCTCAAGACCGCGTCGTCGCAGCTAGTCGATCTCAAAGGTCGTGCGGAGCGGCGGGGCATTGCGGTCACGACCAAGGTGGCCACGGGGATTCCGAGTGAAGAGGTGATTGCCGCGGCAGGGGCGGAGGATTCGGATCTCATCGTCGTAGGGACCAGGGGCAAGACCGGCCTTGCGCACATCTTGTTAGGCAGTACGGCCGAACGGGTCATTCGTGGAGCCCCTTGCCCGGTGCTGTCGGTGCGAATGGAGCCGGCAGACAACGAGCATGAGGGAGTCCTGTCGAGATCTATCACGCTACAGCACATCCTCGTACCGGTCGATTTTTCCGATTGTTCTCTCGATGCTTTGGGCTATGCAGCCGTGGTGGCGCAGCAGGCGAAGGCCTCTCTCATGTTGCTTCATGTCTTGGAGCCGGTGTCATATGGCTTGGACTTTACTCTCGGTCAGAGTAAGGCACGTCGTGCTGACGCAGAGACTTGGACGAAACGACTGGAAGAGTTGGCGTCCTCCTACCGGCATCCTGACGTCGCGGTGGACTTTCGGCTGCGGGGAGGGTTTCCGGCCGATTCAATCTTAGATTCTGCCAAGACCCTGCCCTGTGACCTCATCGTCATGGGCACACACGGGCGCCGTGGGATTTCGCACACCATCTCCGGCAGCGTGGCGGAGGCCGTCCTGCGAAAAGCTCGTTGCCCTGTCATCGCGGTGCGGAGCCGAAAGTTCGGACCAGGTCATCGCCAGACGGTTCCGGAAGAAATGTCTCCCAAAATCCATAATTAGCCAAGGAGTCAGTGATGACAAGCGCTACAAAACGCACAAAGAAAATGAAGCCTCCGGTGCGCTCGCCCTTGGCGGCATCGCCACGATCTATCGAGCTGCCGGAAGGTATGAGGGAACGGATTTTGAGTAAGGCGTTCGAATTGTGGCAAGGGCGGGGGTATCGAGACGGATACGATCTCGAAGACTGGCTCGACGCCGAGGCTATCGTGATGGGAGAAATTCATGAAGCTCGCGAGTGAAATAACCGCCGGCCTCTGGGTGCCTCTTGTCCCGCCGCTCGATACGTTGATCGCTCGGTTAGACATCCTTTCGTCGGAACAGAGTATGGCTGGCCAGCGGCAGATCGCGCTGAGTCTTGCACTCCAGCCCTATCTTGAGGGTGGGGCAGGGGCATTGTTGTCTCCGCTGCCGCAGGAAACGGAGTTAGCCGATCTCATACTCTACGCTGACTTCTACCCGCAGGACGGGCAACTGACGTTGATCGAGCAGCTGCGCGATGTCATCACTGAGCATATTCCGCAAGAAGAGCGAGTGTGGTTGGATCCGCTGAAACATTCCTATCTCGACCTGGCCGAATTCCTGTCGGTCGACGAGCCCACCCAGCGTCTGGTCTTCCGCTCGATCGGAAATGGACGGGTCTATCGCGTGCCTGACGGAGTCTTCCGCAAGGACCTACAACCTGGACAGGTCCTTCTCGCGCGGTTGATCCGCGAGCCGGGGGATGTGGAGTGGGAGCTGGCGGTCATTGCGGGCGCTGCAATCGTGTTGTCCAATGAGGACGGAAAGGGTTTGCTGAACGCTACGCTCGATTACCGGCGGCAGGTAGAAATTTCCGCCGGGTCTTTCGAACTCGGCGATTGGCCGGAATTCGCCAAGCGCTATGGGCATGTATTGTTGTGGACGTTCGCGCGCATGCGGTTTGCCGCGCTCATCGACGCCGTGAAAAGTATTCACTATGTGGTAGAGGGGGGGCAGCCCTATCTGTATGCCTTGGCCCTGTACGATCATTGCGAATACGGATACATGAATGACATGCTCGCAGGTCTTGAAGGATTCGAGCGTGAAGCGGCAGTCTCCCCACCTAGTGGAGTCGGAACTGCAAAGGCCGCGCAGCATGTCGTGCAGCGGGGGGCATTCGGCTCCCTTGAATCTGCGGTAGTCGCAAGACTGATCCTCACGGCGACCCAGCTGTGGGTGGAGTGTGATTCGCGAGAGCGGCTCGATGCCGTCAAACACAAGCTGGCAGCAACGTTTGGATTCTCTCTTCACTTTCGCGGGGAGACCTCGACGCCACCGGCCCGGCAGATCAAGGAGTCGGAGTTGGCTGTCGAGGAAGCTCTGACCTTGATGATTTCGGCGGAAGAAGATCGCGCGCTATTGAAGGGGTTCCTCGAGACTCTGTACTTAGGGTGGGCAGAACGGGCCTGCCCGTCGCTGGGGAATCATATGCCGCGTCATGTTGCGACATCAGCAGCAGGCCTCGAGCAGGTCGCCGCCTTGATTGCCGAGATGGAGTGTCATGATCCTGGAATCAGGCGGGTCGGCGAGGCATCATTCGACTATAACAAGCTGAGGGCCCATGTGGGGATCGACTCGCAGGCTGCTGAAAAGTCCACCAACATACGAAGATCGTAACGCATAGACGTGAAAGGTGAAACGCAGGACTACCGAGGGCTCTTCATCTGAAACCTTTCACCTTTTACGTCTCACCTTTCATGAACGACGTGGACGGACTTTTTGAGCAGCCTGAATAGTTCTGCAGTCTGCGAGGTGAAGTGATGACGATTCGGTACAAGGATAGACTCGCCGAGACGCTCGAAACCTGTCGCCCTGCGTTGCTGAATAGACCGAACATCCTCAAGACGCTCCTGGCTGTCCAGTCTGCTATGAGGCATGTGCCGACGAATGCCATTCCTCAGATTGCGCAGGCGTTAGGTGTGACGGATGCCCAGGTTGCCGGGGTCTTGTCCTATTATTCCGATCTCCGTACTCAGCCGCCTGGCCGGCACCTCATTCGAGTCTGCATAGGTGAATCTTGCACGGCCAACCACGGCGTGCGCGTCCTTCGTGCAATCCAAGATCACCTGCGTGTGGCTGTCGGAGACCGCACGCAGGCAGAGCGCTTCACTGTGGAGCGGATGTCCTGCGCGGGAAACTGCGCGTTGTCGCCGACCGTGATGATCGATGAGGATCTCTGTGGGCGAGTGAGGCCCTCCGACGTTCCGTCACTGCTGGAACCCTATAGATAGAGGGTAACTTCTCAGGTGTTCAGGCTGAAGGCTGAAGTGTGAAGACTATAAATGATCTTGCAAAGCATGAGTCACGCCATTCAACACATTCTTGGTTTCTCCGACCTTGGGTTCAAGCAGAGATGAATTCTCGTTGCGCAAGAAACCCAACCCCTAAAAGCCTTCAGCCTATTTACCTGAGTAGTTACAATAAATGAAGACGACGCGCTGCTATCTCGCCAACGACACCTCCTCCCGTGCGGCCGGTGCCGAACGACTTGCCGATGCCTGGAGCGAGCGCCCTGAGATTCAACTGATTCGCACGTCCTCGCGCGGAGCCTTCTTTCTGGAGCCGATGGTGGAGCGAGATACGCCCAACGGGCGTGAGGCCTGGTTCAACGTGGCGCCGAATGACTTGCCGCGCATCGTGGCCGGCGTGGGTGGAACGCCGGTTGCCAGGATACCGTTTCTGCAACAACAGACCCGCTTCACGTTTGCCAACTTCGGCATCACCGAGCCGCTCGCCCTCGATGAGTATCAAACGCGGGGCGGGCTCAAGGGAGTGGCCGCGGCGCGGAGCCTGCGGCCGGAAGCGATCATCGAAGAGTTGCGCATCTCGCGATTGCGCGGTCGCGGGGGCGCGGCGTTTCCTGTGTGGAAAAAATGGCAAGTCGCGCAGCAGACCGGCTCGGAGCAGAAGTATGTGGTGGCGAATGCCGACGAAGGGGATGCCGGTACCTATTGCGATCGGATGATCATGGAGGGCGATCCCTTCCGATTGATCGAAGGGATGCTCATTTGCGCCCAGGCAATCGGGGCGACGCGTGGATATATCTATTGCCGATACGAATATCCAGCGGCGGTGCGGGCCATGCGCTTCGCGATTCAGAAAGCGCGCGAGGCGGACCTGTTGGACTGCGACGACTACCCGTTCGATCTTGAGGTGGTGACCGGCGCCGGCTCCTACGTCTGCGGCGAAGAAACCGCCTTGCTGGAATCGCTGGAAGGCCGCCGTGGTGTCGTACTGGCGAAGCCTCCCTACCCGGCAGAGTCCGGACTCTATGGCAAACCGACGATCGTCAGCAACGTGCTGACGTTCGCAACGATTCCCAATGTTATGGTGTACGGAGGCGCATGGCATGCCTCCCTCGGCACCGAAGGGTCGTGCGGTACGATGGCGCTCCAGATCGGTGGTCGGGTGAAGCAACCTGGTCTGGTGGAAATCCCTTTTGGCCTGACGCTCCGTGACGTCTTGGATCGATTCGGCGGTGGGATGGCGCCGGGCGCACAATTCAAAGCCGTGCAAGTCGGTGGGCCGTTGGGGAGTCTGTTCCCCGAATCGCAACTCGATATCCCCATCTGTTATGACGCGTTCGACGAGGCCGGAGCGATCCTCGGGCATGGGGGCATCGTCGTCTACGATGATGAAACGAACATGGTGGAGTTGGCGCGGCACTTCATGGCCTTTACGGCGGACGAATCGTGCGGTAAATGTACGCCCTGCCGAGTTGGGTCGGTGCGTGGGCGAGAAATTCTTGAACGGATTCAGAACGGCCAGGGAACCGCGGAGGATCTCGTCCTCTTGTCTGACCTTGGCGAGACGATGAAGACTGCCAGCCTTTGTGCATTGGGAGGGCGAGCGCCCTATCCGGTACTGACCGCGATCGAACATTTCCCGAATGAATTCAGAAGCAAGCTATCAGCATTCAGTCGACAACAATAGGCTGAACGCTGATCACTGGTCGATGAAAGCCGAAAGCGATGAATCTCACAATCAACGGCCTGCCTGTCACTGCCGAACCGGACGATACCATTTATATGGCCGCACGGAAGGCCGGGATTTCGATCCCCAGTCTCTGCGTCTCACATCATCTCGCTCCCTTCGGCTCCTGTCGACTCTGTATCTGCGAAATCGATGGGCAGTCTGGAACTCCTGCTTCCTGCACGACTCCAGTCAGACCCGATATGGTCGTCCGAACCGAGAGCGATCGGCTCCAGCGGCATCGCCACAATATCGTCGAACTGTATATATCTGAGCAGCCTGAAGGGAGCGAGATGTCGGGGCCATTGTGCGAACTGGCGCTCGCATGCGGCGTTGGTAGAGTGCGGTATCTCGACGGGGCACATCAAAAACGCGCCGCCGTGCGCGACAACTCGAATCCGTTCTTCACCTTCGACAACGCCGTCTGCATCTCCTGCGCCCGCTGCGTGCGGGCCTGCGATGAAATTCAGGGCACGCATGCCTTGACCATGATCGGACGAGGATTTGAGGCCAGGCCGGCAGCAGGCGCCGGGACCTTAATGGGCGAGGCGGCAGCGTTTGCCACATCCAACTGTGTCTCGTGTGGTGCCTGCGTGAAGGAATGTCCGACCGGTGCGCTCACGGAGAACACAGTGCTTGAACAAGGAGTCCCTACCCGCATGGTGCGGACGACCTGCGCCTACTGTGGCGTGGGCTGTGCGTTCGACGCCGGTGTACGGGATGGTCGAGTGGTGGTGATGACGCCCGCAGACGATGGGCCTTCGAATCAGGGACATGCTTGTATGAAGGGACGGTTCGGCTGGACCTACAATGATGCGCCGGATCGGCTGCGTGTTCCACTGCTACGACGGGGGAATAATTGGGAAGAAATTTCCTGGGATTCGGCCTTGAATCGGGTGGCGCAGGAGTTCACGCGCATCAAGGAGGCGCAGGGGGCGGATGCCCTCGCGACCATTTCATCCAGCCGGGGCACGAACGAAGAAAATTATCTGTTCGGCAAATTCATGCGTTGCGTGATCGGGACGAACCACATCGACAACTGTGCCCGCGTCTGCCACAGCGCGACCGTCACCGGCATGATGGAAACGTTGGGGGCGTCTGCGGCGACCAATTCTATCCAGGATCTCGATCTGGCCCGTCTAATTATGGTGGTGGGGGCGAACCCCACGGAGTCCCATCCCGTGGTCGGGGCCAAGATCAAGCACGCGCATCGGCGGGGGGTGCCCTTAATCGTCATCGACCCCAGGCGCACGGAGCTGGCGCGGCTGGCCGATCTGCATCTGCAACTGCGACCCGGCAGCAACGTCGCCTTGCTCAATGCGATGGGCCACGTCTTGGCGAAAGAAGGGCTCCTCGATCAGGCCTTCATCGCGACAAGGACCGAGGGTGTCGAAGACTGGCTCAAGACCGTTGCGGGCTGCACACCCGAAGCGGCGGAAGCCATCACCGGCGTGCCGGCCCATCTCATCTACCAAGCAGCGCGGCGTTATGGGAGCAGCGGCGGGTCGCTCTGCCTTCATGGGCTCGGTGTGACGGAACACCGCTGGGGCAGTCATGGGGTCATCGCGCTCTGTAACCTCGCCCTGGCCACCGGCAACATCGGAAAACCGGGCACCGGCATCAATCCTTTGCGTGGACAAAACAATGTGCAGGGGGCGTCTGATATGGGCTGCCTCCCGACCTACTTCGCCGGCTACCAGAGCTTGGACGATCCGAAGCTGGCATTGCTGCATCAGACGATCACAGGCCGTCCGTTGCCCACGAAACGCGGGATGAAAACGCCCGATATGTGGGACGCGGCGATTGCAGGTCGGCTCAAGGGCCTCTGGATCATCGGGTATGACGTGGCGCAAACCGATCCGAATTTGAAGAAAGTGCACGAGGCGTTGAAGCAGGTGGAGTTTCTTGTGGTGCAAGATCTGTTTTTCACCGAGACCGCGAAGTTTGCACATCTGGTGCTGCCTGGCGCATCGTTCCTCGAAAAGGACGGCACCTTTACCAATCTTGAACGCCGTATTCAGCGGATCAGGAGAGCAGTGGAGCCGCCTCACGGGATTCTTCCGGATTGGCGCGTGGTCTGCGAAGTCTCCAACCGGATGGGCTATCCCATGCCCTATCGGCACCCCTCGGAGATCATGGACGAGATTGCGAAGCTCACGCCGATGTGCGCCGGTGTGTCCTACGACCGGCTCGACCAACATGCCGGGTTACAGTGGCCGGTGCCGACTGCCACGCACGAAGGCACAGCCCTGATGCACCAGGAGACCTTTCCAAAGGGGAAGGCGCACTTTGTCGGCGTCGAGTATTTGCCACCGGGAGAAGCGGCGAGCAAGGAGTATCCGTTCGTACTGACCACTGGCCGCATCCTTCAACATTACAACTGCGGGGCCCAAACACGCCGGACGGACATTCTCGAGTTGGTCGATACCGATGTGCTGGAAATGCATCCGGCCGATATACAAGCGATGCATCTGCGTGACGGTGAGATCGTCCGCCTGGTGAGCGCCCGTGGCGACGCCCTGCTTCCCGTCGTGGGGAGCGAACGCGTTCTTCCGGGGCATCTCTTCACCAGCTTTCATTTCCCGGCTTCAACGGTGAACGCGTTGCTCTCGTCGAGCGCGGATGAAAGCTCGAAATGCCCGGAGTATAAGGTGTCTGCCGTGCGCGTGGAATCGATTCAACGGGACGAACTCGATCCGGAAGATGAAGCGGAACTGCGACACATGCGCCGCCAGTTGATTGTTTAGCGAGACATGGAACAGAGCGCCACCAACGGTCTGCTCGATGCCTACGCTCCCGCGCAGATTGCCATGCGGGTGCGTGAAGTCGGCGTCACAAAAGCCACGATGCCGGTCTTGACCATGTTCGCCCTGGCCGTCTTGGCGGGGGCTTTCATTGCGCTGGGCGCGTTATTCTTCACGATCACGATGACCACGGGCGCCACCGGTCAACCGCCGGCATTTGGTCTCATGCGTTTGGCGGGTGGGATCACGTTCAGTTTGGGGCTCATTCTGGTGGTGGTGGGTGGAGCGGAACTCTTTACCGGCAATAACCTGATCGCGATGGCCTGGGCTTCCGGTCGGGTGACGACACAACAGGTCATGAGGAACTGGGGATGGGTGTATCTCGGCAACCTAGTGGGCGCAGTTGGAACAGCGGTGTTAGTATGGCTGGCCGGCGTGCACGCCATGAGCAACGGTGCGGTCGGAGAGACGATGGTCCAGATCGCGCGCAGCAAGATCGCCCTCGATCCGGTCTCGGCCGTTGCGCGCGGGGTCCTCTGTAACGTGCTAGTCTGTCTCGCCGTCTGGTTGTGCATGGGCGCGCGGAGTGTGACCGATAAGATTCTCGCCACCGTCTTTCCGATCACCGCGTTTGTCGCGTGCGGGTTTGAACATTCCGTCGCCAACATGTACTTTCTCTCGATCGGCGTGGCGCTCGCTGCGGGGACCTCGGCACCCCTCTCACTCACTGCCGCGGTAAGCAATCTCGCGCTGGTGACGCTCGGCAACGTTCTCGGCGGGACGGTCCTCGTTGCGTTGGTCTACTGGTCGGTGTATTTGAGAAACTCAGAATAGCCTCACAGGAGTCCTCACATCATGAATGCATCTCGCACGATCGTTGGGATCTTAGTCGGGGGCGGACCGGCGCCCGGGATCAACAGCGTGATCAGTGCGGTCACGATCCGCAGCGTCCTCGGCGGCTGTGAGGTGGTCGGCATCCTTGACGGGTTCAAATGGCTTATGGAAGGCGGTGTAAGCCAGATCAGGCCTCTCTCGATCGAAGAGGTGAGTCGCATTCACTTCCGAGGCGGGTCATATTTGGGCACTTCGCGGGCGAATCCGACAAAGAAAGCCGAGTCTCTCGGTCATGTCATATCGGCCTTAACGAGGTTGGGGATCACGCGCCTGGTGACCATCGGAGGAGACGATACGGCCTTCTCATCGCTCAAACTGGAAGAGCAAGCGGCAGGACGCATTCAGGTCGTGCATGTGCCGAAGACGATCGACAATGACCTCGATCTACCGTATGGCATTCCGACGTTCGGGTTTCAAACGGCTCGGCATGTCGCCGTTGAGATCGTCAAGAATCTCATGGTGGACGCCCACACCACGTTGCGCTGGTACGTTGTCGTGACGATGGGCCGCAAAGCCGGCCATTTGGCGCTCGGAATCGGCAAGGCCGCGGGCGCCACGCTCACCATCATTCCCGAGGAATTTGAGGAGCGGCCCGTGAGACTCCCGCGCCTGGTGGATCTTGTGATCGGGACGATGGTCAAGCGTCTCAGCGAAGGGCGCTCCGACGGGGTGGTTGTGTTGGCGGAGGGACTGATCGAGATTCTTGACCCGGGAGACTTGGGTGGATTGGATCATGTCGAGCGGGATGAACATGGCAACCTGCGTTTAGCAGACGTGGATATCGGCGACGTCCTCCGGCGTGAAGTGACGAAGGGCATGAAAGCCTTGGGACTTGGCGCATCGATCGTCGCCAAGAATGTGGGGTATGAACTACGCTGTGCGGACCCGATTCCGTTTGATATGGAATACACTCGCGATCTTGGCTATTGTGCCGCGCAATTCCTCCTCGATGGAAGGACGGCGGCCATGGTGTCGATTCAAAACGGGCGGTTTACGCCGATTTCTTTCAAGCAGATGCTGGATCCCATCAGTGGCCGGGCGAAAGTGCGGATGGTGGATATCACGGCGCAGTCGTACCAGATTGCGCGCCAGTACATGATTCGGCTGTCCGACGAGGACTTCAAGGATCCGGTAACACTGAGCCGCTATGCGATTCTCGCAGGGCTATCGCCTGAGGCATTTCGCCGCCGGTTTCAGCCTGTTGGGTCGAGCATGAGCGGAACTCGAACAAACGGAGGCGTATCATGAATGTACTTGTGGCGACGGATGGATCGAAGTATGGGCAATGGGGGTTGAACTGGGTGGCCAAACTTCCGTTCGTCAAGCAACCACGTGTGATTGCGCTGCATGTGCTGGATAGTGCCTGGCTCCATTGGCCGTTTCGGACAAGGCAAGAAGTTCAACGCGTGGAAGCGCGCGCGGCGAACACCCTCAAGAGGGCTAAACAGCAGCTGGCATCGTTGAAGCTCACGGGTACGGCCCGTCAGGAGCAAGGGGCAATCGCGCCGACGATCCTGAAACGCGCGCCCAAACGGGACGGGCTCCTGGTGGTAGGCAGTCAGGGCCTCGACGCCCTCGACCGCTTCATGCTCGGCAGCGTCTCGACGAAACTCATCCATCATGCGACCTGTCCCGTGCTCGTCGTCAAGGGTGAGGCGGTACCGGTGCGGCGGATCACCTTGGCAACCGATGGATCGCCCGCGTCGGCCAAAGCTCTGGCGTTTGTGCTGACCAGGTTTCAGCCTGATCGTTCAACCGGCAAGGGCAGGCATGTGCCGATTCATGTGAGTGTGGTCCATGTCATAGCACGCCGTCCGTTGGCCCCCATCGAAATGGGAACGACGATACCGTGGATCAAGCAAAGAGAGCTGAAGGTCAAGGAGGTAGCCCGGAAATTAGTCGAACAGAGCGTGCAGAAGCTGATCGAGGCCGGATTTACGGCCGAGCCTCTGTGCCGGTCTGGTAATCCTGCTGAAACGATTATGAAGGCGGCCTCTAAACAGCGGGCCGATCTGATCGTGATGGGTGCCAAAGGGCTGGCCGCCATTGACCGGTTTCTCCTTGGGAGCGTATCAACGCGAGTGGTGCAGCACGCGAACTGTGCCGTGCTTGTTGTTCGATGACAGAGGGAGAACTACCGTGGCGTCTCGAGGATCCGGTGGTTCTGGGCCGCTACGCGGCCCTCTCGGCCCTCTCGGGGCTGTCGCCGGAAGCATTTCAGACATGGTTTCACCCTGTCGGCTCGAAGGTAACGGGAGATCAAATGAAAGGATGCGCACAATGAATGTGCTCGTGGCGACGGATGGATCGAAGTATGGACGATGGGCGCTGAACTGGGTGGCCAAGTTGCCGTTCGTCGAGCCGGCAAAGGTAACGGCGCTGCATGTGCTGGACGTCGCCGCGCTCCGCGCACCGTTTCTAGCGCAGCCGGTGATGGCCGGCAACGAGCGGTATATCCAGGAAGAAATCCAGCGCATGGCGGCGCGCTCGGCCAAAATCCTCCACGAGACTCAACAACAGTTGGCCTCACTGAAACTCGTGGGGGAGGTCCACAAGGAGCAAGGATCCGTCGCCCCGACGATCTTGAAACGTGCGCCGAAACGGGACGGGCTTTTGGTGGTGGGCAGTCAGGGCCTCGACGCCCTCGACCGCTTCATGCTCGGCAGCGTCTCGACGAATCTTATCCATCATGCGACCTGTCCCGTGCTCGTCGTCAAGAGCGAGGCGGTGCCGGTGCGGCGAATTACCTTGGCGACCGATGGATCAGAGGCATCGGCCAAAGCCCTAAAGTTTGTGCTGACCAAGTTTCAGCCGGATCGTTCGATTGGCAAGGGCAGGCGCGTGCCGATTCACGTGAGCGTATTCCATGTCCTGCCGTTGGTCATGTATCCCGGGTTGAAGGAGGCAAGCAAGAAATTACTCGAACAGAGCGTGCAGAAGCTGGTCAAAGCAGGATTTACAGCCGAGCCGCTGTGTTACCTTGGGAATCCTGCTGAAGAGATCATGAAGGCAGCCTCCCGAGAGCAGGCCGATCTGATCGTGATGGGGGCCAAAGGGCTCGGCGCCATCGCTCGGTTTCTCATCGGGAGCGTGTCGACTCGGGTAGTGCAGCATGCGAACGGCTCGGTGCTTGTCGTTCGATGACAGAGCGAGCGCTACGAAGGAGCTTCGGACGGCCATTCTTGTAGCCGAGATGGAAAGAAGAATACGAGGGCGTTGAAGGTTTCAGCTGTGTCTTCTTCGTTCCCCAACTGACGGTTTCGGTTGAGGTGGTCCTCTGATTGACGCTCAGCCGTTTATTCACGTGCCGGTTCTCGTTTCCGCGCTGTTTCATTCTACTGTTCGCTAGTTCAATTTCCTCGTTCCACATCACAGCTGCATCTCTTCTT
>DATHTZ010000072.1:0-3302 GCA_035462675.1 Nitrospiraceae bacterium
GTCGACGTCATTGGGGTAGAGATTGAGATCGGCAAAAACGCTGTGGTCACGAAGACTGCTGCCATCGTAGGAATCGGGAACGAGTAGGTAGGTTGCTAACCGGTCTGCCAGGCAGGTCATCATCGCTTCCTGACGATGTGAGGGTGCGTGCTCATAGATCAGATAATAGGCGATGGCCTCAGCCACTTGTGGGGGCAAGGCCCATTCAGCTGCGATCAAGCTGCCTACACGGGCATGATAGCCGTCAAGGAAAGAGTGGATTGCACCGGGCTCAAGCGGGATATGCATGTCCGCGGCAATGGCCGTGACGGTCTTCAGCACGACCGGCTTCCCCACCGCATGCAGGAGCCCGCAGAGGTAGGCGCTTTCCACATTGTACCGGCGCATGCGCGCGATCTCTTTGGCGTAGGCTCCGCTGGCCAGCGCGTGCCGCCAGAGTTGCCGTATGTCCGCTTCGTGTCCTGGAATCTTGGCGGCCCCACTCTTCAACGAAACCGTGACAGCGATTTCCGACAGCTGATTGACGCCGAGCATGGCGACGGCATGCTGGAGCGAGGCGATCGGAGTTCGAGGCATATAGGCGGGCGAGTTGGCTATTCTCAGCACATGTGCCGCCAATGCCTGGTCCTGGTGAATGAGGGTAGACAGACGGGCTGCATCTGCCGACGGATCGCTTGCCAGGGCCATGACCCGGCCGGCGACTTGTGGAAGCACGGGGAGGTCAATTCGATCCTTCTCGATCCGTTCGACTAAGGCCTGTTCGACTTGCTCCGGTATCCCCACGTTGTGCGGGTGACGTATGGCGGTATCCATGTGCAGACAGTCCTCAATGTCGATTGGTGTTCATTGCACTTGTCGGTAGAATGGCTCGAAATCTTAACCCGAGCCTGAAGTACAAAACTGGAAATGGAAGATATCTGCTGCCGGATTCCGAATATTCAACAGATCAACAGATTTAGGAATTGCTTCCCGAACAGCGGACGAACAGGACAGTTGTTCCGAGCCGCCTGCTATGTGGGACGACGAGTGGGGTCGTCTGTCTTATCTGCGCGCATACGCCGAGCGTGCTTCTACGTAAGTTAATAGATGTCGGTTTTATCGGAATCATAAAATTCACATTCTTGCCTGTATGGCTACGTAGCATAGAGCCGACTGTACTTATTGCTATAGATAGTGAAAAGAAGTATGTTTGGGCAATGATACTGTGGAAGCCGTAGTATGAGGCTAGCACGTTGATGGTGTTTCTCTCCGTCCTTACTTCATCTGTATTCTTGCATGTAATATCCCCATTCCGTTTCCCTCGATCATCCAGCATTCCTTGTATATCGATGAATTGCTAGTGTATGGGGAACAGGCGTGGAAGACCTTGTTGTTCATGCCGCCTGGTAACTTTTACAAAAGGGGTAGCATTTGAGCAGGCCTAGTATAAAACCGATCAGAGTGTTGATCGTGGACGATCACGAAATTGTTCGAGTGGGATTGCAGACGGTGCTGAGTCGATACGACGATATCAGCGTGGTCGGCGAAGCGGCTACTGTCACGGATGCCGTGGTGGAATCCTGCCGCCTGAAACCGGATGTGGTCTTGATGGATGTCCGCATGCCTGATGGTAGTGGCGTGGATGCCTGCCGTGCCATCAAGGATTCCTGTCCCGGTACGCGTGTACTCTTTCTCTCCTCCTATGAAGACGATGCGGCGGTGCTCGACGCGGTCTTTGGAGGGGCATCCGGCTATCTGTTGAAACACGTGAATGCCGAGGGGTTGGTGCGAGCCATTCGTGCCGTGGCCCAGGGGCAGTCGATCCTCGATCCGGCGATTACTCAACCGCTTTTGACCCGCATGCGGTTGCAGAAGGAGGGGGTATTCGAGTCTCAACGGATGATTCTCTCTGCCCAGCAGCGGCGCGTCCTCGCGCTCGTGGCCGAGGGAAAAACGAATAAGGAGATCGGTTCATCGCTCGAACTGAGCGATAAGACTGTGAAGAACTATATCCGGTTCATCTTTCAGAAGATGAAAGTGACCCGACGCGCTCAAGCTGCGGCCCTGTTCATCCGCGATTCCCCTTCAAGGAAGCAATCAACTGACAACCGTAAGGATCAGTGACATCTCGGTAACCGGCCACGATCCAGAGGTCGAAGTTCGTGGTTCGAAGTTCCGAAAACCTTGAACCTTTGGACCGCGAACTTTCGCCCGTCTCGCTGTTCACGCACGCCCCGCTTGTCCCACATGTCTCACGCTTCACGCACCGCGGTCTGTGGCATTGGTGGAGCGTTCCTGATTATCGTAGGGACAGACTTAGCGGCAGACCTCTCCTGACAGTCAATTCCGGCTGTTGTCAGAACGAATAATCCTACAGACACGATAGGGCTGAGTAGGGCCGAGTGGTCCAGAGTAATAGAGTATATTGGCTCTGTATATTTACATCTGAAATACCTCTTTATGAGGGCTATTAGGCACTTTCCGATACGAGAATCTCTTATACGCTTAGTAGCGTGCGTATGGTTCACGAAGGCGAGGTGTGAAAAGGTCGACTATGGCGATCCTGCATTTGTGCTGATTCTATGATCTCGGCTTGTATCGTATTCATGTGCCATCACTTCATATGAGGAACACAGCATGAGGGCGTTGTCTATTCTTGTGGTCGAGGACGATGAAGGCCTACAGAATCTGCTTCGGAGGCTGCTGTCTCAGGAAGGCCATCGGGTCACGGTTGTCGGGAGCGGGCAGGAGGCCATTCGTGTGGCCCGAGAGATTCCTATTCATGTGCTGATGACGGATCTGAAGCTGCCAGATATCGATGGTTTGGTTGCCCTAGAACACATCCTCCAGATCGATTCCAAGGTGATCGGGATTGTGATGAGCGGCTACGGCTCAATCGACTGTGCCGTCAAGGCCATGAAGGTCGGAGCGGTTGATTTCCTGACAAAACCATTCGACAACGCAGTCGTCGTCGGCGTGATCAACAAAGCCTTGGAGGTGCATCAACGCCGCAATAACATCCAATTGTCGCGGAAGGCCGTCCGTGAGCAGTATCGGTTAGAGCAATTCGTCGGCACGAGTGAACCGATCCGGCGCGTCATCGAGTTTGTCGCGAAGGTTGCGGATTGCGACAGCACCGTCTTGATTCAAGGAGAGAGCGGAACCGGCAAGGAGCTGGTTGCGCGGATGCTGCATTTTAACAGTGAGTCCAAAGACCGCCCGCTCGTCCCGGTCAATTGTGGCGCCATTCCCGAAAACCTCCTCGAATCTGAGTTATTCGGACATGAGAAGGGGGCGTTTACCGGCGCAGCGCATACACGAAT